>CAJFUT010000092.1 GCA_904420255.1 uncultured Angelakisella sp.
GGGCGGGGGTCACATATCCCGGGACGCCACCCAGGAAACGCCGGTGCCGCAGATGTCCGGCACCACCACGTCCCCCACATGGACCGGCGCGGTCAGTTCCACCGCGTCCAGCAGCTTCATGGCGTCCCGGATCATCCCCTTGGGGATGTCCCGGCTGGTCTTCACCGGCAGGCGGTTGTGGATGCCGCCGGTGATCCGCACCGTGGAGGTGATGACCCGGGTGGGGCTCTGGAGCTCCTTTTTGCCGTATTCCTCCCCCCGGGGGCAGCCCTGGCCGGTGACCTTGTAGCCGTCGGCCTCGTCCACTGAGAGGTGGCAGCCCTTGGGGCAAACAATGCAGATGAGATTTGTCATGTTCCTTCCTCCCTTACTGCTTTTCCACCGCCACGGTGAGGGTATCCCCCTTGGCCCGGTCCAGGATGACCCTGGGAATGGCGATCTTCTCCATCTCGCCGGGGGCCATGTGCTCCCGCTTGAACTGGCAGAGGACGGTATCCCCGTCCTTGACCCGGATCACCATATCCCGGTAGACGTTGTTGACCCGGAAGAAAAGCTCCACGTTCTTCTCCACATTTTCCCGGCGGATCCGCTGGGGGACGGTGTAGGTGACGCAGCTGCCGTTCTTCACCTCCAGCACCGGCCCGGAGGCCTCCCCGCCGGCGGCGAATTTGGCGGCGGCCGCCCCGGCCCGCATACTCTCGGCGGTGACGAAGTCCACCAGGTCGTGGACGTGGACCACGTTGCCGCAGCCGAAGATGCCGGGGGCGCTGGTTTCCATGTTCTCAAAGACCACGGCGCCGTTGGTCCGAGGATCCATCCGGATGCCGGCGGAGCGGGTCAGCTCGTTTTCCGGGATGAGGCCCACGCTGAGCAGGACGGTGTCGCACTCCAGCACCATCTCCGAGCCGGGGATGGGGGCGCGGTTGTCGTCCACCTGGCTGATGACCACCCGCTCCACCCGCTCCTTGCCCTGGATGTCGGTGATGGTGTGGCTGAGGTAGAGGGGGATGTCGTAGTCCTGGAGGCACTGGACGATGTTGCGGTTCAGGCCGTTGGAATAGGGGCAGAGCTCCACGCAGGCCAGCACCTTGGCCCCCTCCAGGGTCATCCGCCGGGCCATGATGAGGCCGATGTCCCCGGAGCCCAGGATCACCACCCGCTTGCCGCACATCCAGCCCTCCATGTTGACGTACCGCTGGGCGGCCCCGGCGGTGAAGATGCCGGCGGGGCGGTCGCCGGGGATGGCGATGGCCCCCCGGGTCCGCTCCCGGCAGCCCATGGAGAGGACGATGGATTTCCCCTCCAGCTGCTGGTAGCCCTCCCCCGCGCTGATGCAGTGGACCACCCGGTCCTGGCTGATGTCCAGCACCATGGTGTCCAGCTTCACCTCCACGTTGGTGTCCCGGAGCATTTTGACGAACCGCCCGGCGTATTCGGGGCCGGTGAGCTCCTCCTTGAAATAATGAAGGCCGAAGCCGTTGTGGATGCACTGGTTGAGGATGCCCCCCAGCTCCTTGTCCCGCTCGATGACCACGATCTTTTTGGCGCCGTTCTCGTAGGCGGAGCAGGCGGCGGCCAGCCCTGCGGGGCCGCCCCCCACAATGATGACGTCGTATTTCATGTCACTTGCCCTCCTTTGTGGGTTGGGTCAGGATATAGGAGCCCTCCTCGTCCATGAGGATCTCGTTGAGGGGCAGCCCCAGCTCCCGGGAAAGGATTTCGTGGACCCGGGGGCCGCAGAAGCCCCCCTGGCACCGGCCCATGCCGGCGTTGCACCGCCGCTTGATGGCGTCGATGGTCCTGGGGACGATGGGGCGGTGGATGGCCTCCACGATCTCCCCCTCGGTGATGGTTTCGCACCGGCAGATGACCCGGCCGTAGAGGGGGTTCTCCCGCACCATTCGTTCCTTCTCCTCCGGGGGCAGGTGGCGGAACACCACCCGGCTGCGGGTGTCGGTGAAGCTGTCCTTTTCCTCCAGCTGAAGGCCGCAGCCCTGGAGAAGCTTCACCGCCTCCACCCCGATGGCGGGGGCGGCGGAAAGGCCGGGGGACTTGATGCCCCCCAGGTTGATGAAGCCGGGGGCCGCCTCCGATTCCTCGATGATAAAGTCGCTCTGGTCGCTGTTGGCCCGGACGCCGGCGAAGTTGCGGATGGAGTCCCGGAAGTTGATGCCCGGCACCGATTTCAGGGCCATTTTCTTCACAAAGGCAAGGCCCGCGGCGGTGTTGCCCACCTCGTCCGGCCCGTCCACCGCCTGGGCGTTGGGGCCGACGATGAGGTTGCCGTGGACGGTGGGGGCCACCAGCACCCCTTTGCCGTCCTTGTTGGGGCACTGGAACACCACTTTGTCCACCAGGGTGCCCTGGGTTTTGTCCAGCAGGTAATACTCCCCGCGGTTGGGGGTGATGTGGAAGCTGTCCCCGCCCACCATGGCGTGGACCCGGTCGGATTCCACCCCGGCGGCGTTGACCACATACCGGGCCTCCACATCGCCGGAGGCGGTGCGGAGCAGGAAGGAGCCCTCCCGCTTCTCAATGGCCGTCACCGGGGAGGAAAGCCGCAGCTCCACCCCGTTGCGGACGGCGGTTTCCGCCAGGGCCAGGCAGAATTCCCAGGGGCTGACGATGGCCGCCGAGGGGGCGTAGAGGGCCCCCACAACCTCGCCGCTGATGGCGGGCTCCATGGCCCGGACCTCCTCCCCGGTGAGGACGCGCAGCCCCGGGACGCCGTTTTTGTTCCCCCGGTCGAAGAGCTCCCGGACGGTGGCCATCTCCTCCTGGGAGAAGGCCAGCACAAAAGAGCCGATCTCCCGGCGCTCAACCGAGAGCTTTTCGCACAGCTCCTTGGCCATTTTGACCCCTTCCACGTTGAGCCGGGCCATTTTTGTGCCGGGCTCCGGGTCGTAGCCGGCATGGAGGATGGCGCTGTTGGCCTTGGTGGTGGCGTTGGCTACGTCGTTCATGGCCTCCAGCACCACCACCGAGAGGCGGTAGCGGGCCAGCTGGTAGGCGGTGGCGGCGCCGATGATGCCGCAGCCCACAATGGCAACGTCGTACATGGTTTTGGACCCCCTTCTGTCGCTTTCGTTCTTTCTTGATGCCTGCCCGCCCCGTGTCTTTCCCTCGGGGGCGGGGCCTCCTGTGACGCAAAAAGAGCCAAGGGAAACGGCCAAAAAGCCCGCTTACCTTGACTCAAGCTCTCACAAGATAAATCAGCATCCTCATTATAGCACAGCCATTCCGGGGACGCAATGGGGGTTTTCACCAAAATGCCCCGCCGTCCGGGGAGAATTCCTCACACCAGCCAGTAGAGAAGCAGCCCCGCCGCCCCCGCCCCGGCCATCACCTTGATGGGGCTGGGATGCCATTTGCGCAGCACCGCCAGGGAGGCGGCGAAAAGCAGCACCGAGATCAGGTTCAGGTTTTCCAGGGAAGCCGCCCCTTCCCCGAAGAAGGCCAGCCCCAGGATGGAGAGCCCCGCCGAGGCGATCATGGCCACCACCGCCGGCCGCAGCCCTTTCAGCGCCCCCTGGATCACCGAGAGGGTGCGGTAGCGGTAGTAGAGCCAGGCCAGGGCCATGACGATGACGCAGGAGGGGAAGACGCACCCTGCCGTGGCCACCACGGCGCCCAGGAGCCCCCCCACCTTGGTCCCCACAAAGGTGGAGGCGTTGAGGGCGATGGGGCCGGGGGTCATCTCGGCGATGGTGACGATGTCGGCAAATTCGGTGAGGGTGAGCCAGGGGTGGAGCTCCACCACCTGGTGCTGGATCAGGGGCATGGCGGCGTAGCCTCCCCCGATGCTGAAAAGGCCGATCTGGACAAAGCTCCAGAAAAGCTGCCAGTAGATCATCTCACGCTTCCCCCTTTCCCGCCCGCTGGGCCAGAATGGCCTGGACCGCCCCGATGGCGCCGCAGACCAGGATAATCAGCACGACGCTGACGTCGAAGAAGAAAGCCGCGGCGAAGGCCCCCGCCATCACCAGGCAGGGGAGGAGCTGGCGGCCCTTCACCACCCCGTGGCCCATGGAGAGGACCACGTCGCAGATCACCGCCGCCACCCCGGCCTGCATCCCCTTCATCACCATGCTCACCACCTGGTTGTCCCGGAAGGCCTGATAAAAGAGGGAGATCACCGAGATGATCACCAGAGGGGGCAGCACGGTGCCCAGCACCGTCACCAAAGCCCCGGGGATCCCCGCCACCCGGTAGCCGATGAGGATGGAGGCGTTGACGGCGATGGCCCCGGGGGAGGACTGGGCGATGGCCACCAGGTCCATCATCTCCTCCTCGGAGATCCATTTCAGGTCCTCCTCGAACTTCCGCCGCATCAGCGGAACAATCACATATCCTCCCCCAAAGGTGCAGGCGCTCAGCTGCAGGGTGGAGAGGAAGAGGGTGAGGTATTTTTCCTTGGTTTTCACAGCATTCCTTCACATCCTTTCCCCGCCATTCTACCACAGGTGGTATAATTATAAAAATAATATTATTTGATGGAAACCATATTGATTTTATTATTATAATCCTTATGATAATAAATAGATGACGGAACCGAACCCAGGAAGGAGGAATTTCCCATGACCATCCGGCATATCCGCATTTTCCTGGCGGTGTGCGAAAACGGCAACAACCTGACCCGGGCCGCCAAGGCCCTCTATATGGCCCAGCCCGCGGTGAGCCTGGCCATCAGCGAGCTGGAGGAACACTACGGCACCCGGCTGTTCGAGCGGCTCTCCCGGCGGCTCTACCTCACCGAGGCGGGGCTGCGGATGCGGGAATACGCCAGCCATGTGGTTTCCCTCTTTGACGAGATGGAGCAGAGCCTGGGAGGCTGGGACGTATCCGGCGTCCTCCATGTGGGGGCCAGCATCACCATCGGCTCCCAGCTGATGCCCGGCTATGTCAGCGCCTTCCGGGAGCTGCGGCCGGAGATGGACGTCCGGGTCACCATCGGCACCTCGGAGCAGCTGGAGCGGCGGCTCCTCTACAATCAGATGGATTTTGCCCTCCTGGAGCGGAGCATCCACAGCCCCAGCCTGGTGGGGGAGCGGTATATGGAGGATTCCCTCACCGTCCTCTGCGGCGCCGGGGCCCCCTTCCGGGAGGGGCAGGTCCTGGGGCCGGAGGAATTCGCCGCCCAGCGGTTCCTCCTCCGGGAGCCGGGCAGCGGCACCCGGGAGCTGTTCGACAGCGCCATGGAAGCGGCGGGGATCACCGTCACCCCCGCCTGGGAGGCCATGAGCACCACCGCCCTCATCAACGCCGCCATCCAGGGGCTGGGGCTGGCGGTGGTTTCCCGCCGCCTGGCGGAGGGCTATCTGGCCCGGGGTCAGGTGAAAACCCTCCGGCTGGCGGGGGTGGACTTCCGCCGCAGCTTCCGGGTCGTCTACCACAAGGACAAGTTCCTCACCCCCGCCGCCCGGGATTTCATTCAGTTGTGCAGGACGATGGGAGGGAAGCCGCCGCCATAGTTTGCGATGCAAGTCAGATACAACTTATTATAACTTATCATATGAAATATCTTCCAAATATTATGGAATATTGTACATATAAAGCCACATATAATTGTAGATTTATATAATTTGTAAAATTTATATTGACAAAAAACGACAGCACTGGTAACATGAGATTATAACAAATAAGACAAGAGGTTATAACAAATGCCTTTGGAAGCAAATGCTTTGGACAAAAACAGCGGTATTCCGATGCACCATCAGCTCTATTCCCATATCAAGTCCCAGATTCAGCAGGGCGCGTTGGCTCCCTATGAAGCCCTTCCCTCGGAAAACGAGATGCAGAAAATGTTCGGCGTTTCCCGCATCACAGTGCGCCGGGCCGTCAGCGACCTGGCCCACGATGGCTTTCTGCGCAAGCACCATGGCAAAGGGACGGTGGTGCTGCCCCCCAAGGAAATCAGCAATGTAAATCATCTGGTAAGCTTCAGCAGCGGCGCCAAGGCCCAGGGAGATACCCCCGGTTCGGTGATCCTGCGCCAGCAGACAGTGCGGGCCAACGTAAAGGTGGCGGCCAGCCTGCAGGTGGAGCTGGACGAGGAGGTCACCTTCCTGAAGCGGCTGCGGCTGCTGAACGGGGTGCTGGTGGCGGTGCAGAATTCCTACATAACCGGCCGCAAAGGGCTGTTGGGAAAAATTCCCGGTTTCAACGAAAGTACCTCTCTTTATCAGGTGCTTGAGGAAGCGGGAGTGGTATTGGACAGCGCCGACGAGGTTATTGAAGCCATTATTCCTTCTCAGGATTTGCGTCGGGAGCTGTACCTGGAGGAAAATGAGCCGGTGCTTTCCCGCCAGGCTGTTTCCTATGACCAGGACGGGACCCCAATTGAGTATTCGGAAAACTTTTACATCGCCAGCCGCTATAAATACTGCATTCATATCAAAAAAGAGCGGTGACGGGCAAAGGAGGGCCGACTATGAAGCGGTATGACATCCATGCGCACCTGGGCAGGACCAGCAGTGGTGAGGAGAACAGCCCTGCCATGCTGGTGGAGCAGTTGACCCGGTTCGGTATTTCCCGGGTGGGGGTGTGCTGCCTTTCCGGCAGTGACAACCGCGCTCAGAACGACCTGATCCACCAGCTGATGCTGGCATACCCGGATTTCGTAGAGGGCTATGCTTTTTTGAATCCAAAATCCCCCGCCGTCTTTGATGAAATCGACCGCTGCCTGGGTGACTTTGGGATGAACGGGGTAAAGTTCAATTCCTGGAAGCATGGTTATTTTGGGGACAACTGTCCCGAAATTGACGATGTCCTTACCGCTGTCGAGCATTACGGTGTCCAGGTACAGGTCCATGTGGGGACCAGTCCTCTCTGCACTCCCTGGCCGTGGATCGAGTACGCCAAGCGTCATCCGAAGCTGGATATGGTGTTTACCCATATGGGCTGCCATGAGTTCGGCTATTCTACCGTGGAGGCGATTCGGGAGGTGCCGGGTATTTGGGTGGAAACCAGCTGCCAGATGGAGGTTGAAGTGCTGAGGAAGGCGTTTGACCAGCTGGGCTCCCACCGCATCGTGTTCGGTACCGACTGGCCTTACAAGGCCACCAATGCGGAGATTGAAAAGTTATTCCTGCTGGGTTTGTCCGACAGGGAGATGGAAGACGTTTTTTATAAAAATGCGGAGATTCTGTGGCGTATGAATTGATTTAGGCGCCTGGCCTCTCCATAGAAAACAAAATCCAGGTTTGTGCGCGGGACGCACAGGCCCTGGTAGAGCTTTGCCTCTCAGAGGGAAACGCGGCCGCGTTCCGTTGAGTGATATAGCAGCAAAAGGAGGAAGTTCCATGGTAACCATTATGCGTATTGACGACCGCCTGGTCCACGGGCAGATTGTCACCATGTGGCTCAGCGAGGCGGATGCCAAGCTGATTGTCGTGGCTGACGACCTGGCGGCGGGGGATGCTATGCAGCAGATGATCCTGAAGATGGGGGTTCCGGCTGGGGTCACGCTGAAGGTTCTTTCCCTGGCGGACGCGTATGCCTTTGTGGAAAGCCCCCAGGGACGGGCGGAGAATATTCTGCTTCTGGTGCGCAGTCCTCAGTCGGCCAAAGCGTTTCTGGAGCTGGGTTTTCAGATCGGCACCATAAACCTGGGCAACATCAGCAACCGCGCCACCCGGGGCGGGGAAAAGCGGGTGCGGGTTCAGCTGAATCTGTGGCCGCTGCCTGAGGACGTCCGCACGCTGCGGGAGATTGCCGCCATGGGCATGCGCCTGGAGTCCAGGGCAGTACCCAGCGACAAATCCCAGGATGTGATCCCACTGCTGGCAAAGCACTTCCAATAACTTAGACAGAAAAAGGAGGAAGACACTGTGACCATTACGTTGATGCAGGCCTTTTTGGTGTCCTGTGTAGTTTGGATCGGCTTTCAGGATAGAGCCCTTCTGTCCATGTTCCTCTACCGTCCCATTGTGGTGGGCCCTCTGGTTGGATTGATCCTGGGGGATCTGACCACTGGCCTGGAGGTAGGCGTTTCGGTGGAGCTGATGTTCCTGGCCGTGGTTTGGGTCGGCTCTGCCATTCCCCCGGATGAAACCATCAGCACTGCCATCGCGGCGGCTCTGGCCATCGCCGCGGGAGGACGGGTGGACATCGGCATCGCCACCGCCCTGCCCATCGCCATCATCGGGCAGATGGGGCGCTATGCCCGCCACGCCATTTTCCTCATCACCGGCAGAGCCCTGGAGAAATCGGTGGAGAAGCTCTCCACCACCGGCATCATCCTCAACGCTACTATCTGGCCTTCCATCCTGAACTGGTTCATCTTCGGCCTGCCCACCTTCCTGGCGGTGTATTACGGGGTAGACGCCGTTCAAGCGATCATCGATTTCATTCCGCAGCAGGTAGTCACCGGCCTGTCGGTGGGCGGCGGCATGATCGGCGCCGTGGGTATTGCCCAGCTCCTCCGCTCGATTCAGACCAAAAACGTCTGGCCTTATTTCTTCCTGGGTTTTGCTCTGGCGGCCTATTTGGGAGTCAATATGGTGGGCGTCGCCCTGGCAGCGGGAATCTGCGTTGCCTTTAAGTTTTACCAGATGCGCAGCGAAATGAAGCGGGCCAAGGCCCTTGGCATCGAATATGAGCCGTGAATGACGGACATCTCAGGAAAGGAGCAGGAAGATATGTTGGAAAATAAAAATGAGATCCAGCTTCCGCCCGAAAAGGAGGCCAGGAAGCTCACCAAAAAGGACCTGTGGCGGATCTACTGGTACGGGATGTCCATCGAAAGCGGCTGCAACTATAAAAACCAGGAGGCGCCGGGTTTTACCCAAGCTCTCATCCCCTGCATCGAGAAGGTCTATGACAACGACGAGGACAAGCGGGAGGCCTACCGCCGCCACACGGAGTTCTTCAACACCGAGAGTAAAACCGCCTCTCTGGCGGTGGGCATCTCTGCGGCTATGGAGGAGCGGAATGCCCTCTATGGGGACATCAACCCGGATTCCATCAACGCCATGAAGGTTTCCCTCATGGGCCCTCTGGCCGGCATCGGCGATTCTCTGATCCACGGTACCGCCCGGCCGATCTTTGCCGGCATCGCCTGTTCCATCGCCATGGCCAGTCAGTACACCAGCCTGGCCGGTACCCTCCTGTTCGTGCTGGCCATGTCCATTATCTGCTTCGGCGTGCGGTATATCGGCATCTTTAAGGGCTACGAAAAAGGAGTGGAATTTGTCGCCAATATGCAGAGCGGAGGCTACCTCACCATGCTCACCACTCTGGCGGGGATCGCGGCCTTTGTGGTGTGCGGGGGCTTCATTCCCTCTCTTATCTCCATCAACCTGGCCATTGAATATGCCGCAGGAGATTCGGTCATCAACCTTCAGGAAATGCTCAACGGACTGGTGCCCAGCCTGCTGCCGCTGCTGTTTACCATGCTGATGTATTGGCTTATGACCAAAAAGAAGGTTCCGATTGTGCCTTTGATGTTTGGCACCCTGATTTTTGGCATCATTGCGGTATACCTGGGAATTCTGGGATGACCGGGCTGGCAGAAGGGGCAAGGTGTAGAACCTCTATGATAATTGATTACCATGCCCATGTGAAAAGGGACCGGCGGACAGGAAAATATCTGCTGCCGGAGCTGCTGGAGGACATGGAGCAAAACGGTGTCAGCCAAAGACTGGTGTCGGCCATGGAGGGGGCGTCCATTTCCGCGCAGAATGATGCTGTGGCGGAAATGGTGCGCCGCTTCCCCCAAAAGCTTGTGGGCTGCGCTGTCATTAACCCAAAGGAGGACGGCGCGGCGGAGGAGATGGAGCGGGTGTCGGCCCTGAAGGAATTCCGGGCGGTGGAGCTGGATTCCTTTGAACACGGCTACCTGCCGGAAAGCTGTCCCCATGTGGACGAGATTCTGGCCCTGGCCCGGGAGCGGGAAATGCCGGTGAATGTCTACACTGGATCAGGCAGGCGTACCGCGCCCCACCAGTGGGGCTGGTATGCCAAGCGTCACCCGAAGGTGAGCTTTGTCATGCTCCATATGGGCGGGGTGGATTTCGGATACAGCTGTGTGGATCTTGCGGAAGCCCTCCCCAATGTGTACCTGGAAACCTCGGACCAGATAGAGCTTCAGGTGCTTCGGAAGGCGTGGGAACACGTTCCCGGGGAAAGGATCCTTTTTGGTTCTAAATATCCGGTGCTTTTTACCCGCTGCTCCGCCATCACCTTCGATATGCTGGATCTAACATCCGCCCAGCGGGATCAGCTCTTTTTTCAGAACGCCCAGCGGCTGCTGAGGCTTTCCTGATGCCGTTTTAATTCTTGTTTTTTATAAAATAGTCAAAAGGTCCGTTGACAAATATGGGATTTGACGATTTGCCCCAGTGAGTTTTGCAAAGATGCCCCCTCAACCATCTGAGCTGTTCCGCCCGTCAAAGAAGGGCATTCCCCTTCGAATCCTTGTTTGTCAACGTCCCCGGAAAGGACCCATTCCATGCTGTATGATAAAATATTAGGCAGCCTGGTGGCTGCGGCCTGTGGGGACGCCATGGGCGCCGCAACTGAAAACCTGCCTATGGACGGCATCCTTGAAAACTTCGGGGGGCCGGTGCGAGGCTTTTTGAAGCCCCCTGCCACCGCCTTCGCCACTGGGAGTGAAGCAGGGCAGGTCACTGACGATTTCTCCATCACGTATCTGCTGGCCAGGAATATTGTGGCTGCCCAGGGAAAGGTGGACCGCCCCCTGGTGGAACGAACCCTGGTGGATTGGTCCCGGCTCCCCCAGTATTTTGAGCGGTTTGCGGGACCCTCTACCCGTGCCGCGGTACTGGCCCTCCAGGGACAGCCCCAGCCGAAGCGGAATATCCCGGTGGACAATGCCGCCAAGGCCACCAATGGGGCCGCTATGAAAATCTCCCCAGCGGGACTGATTCACCCTGGAGACCTTGACGCCGCCATTGAGGATGCGGTGACCATCACCATGGTGACCCACGATAACCACCTGGCCATTTCCGGAGCCTGCGCCGTGGCAGCGGCGGTGAGCCGTGCGCTCCAGCCCGGGGTTTCCCTCTATGATGTGGTTCAGGCTGGATTTTACGGTGCCCGCCGGGGGGAGGAGATCGGCCGGCAGAGAGCCCATTTTGTAGGGGGGCCCAGTGTCCGGCGCCGGATGGATATGGCCGTGGCCATCGGCTTGGGCAGCGGTTCCCTGGAGGATAAAATGCGCGACCTGGCGGATCTTGTGGGCAGCGGCCTGCATATTTCGGAAGCCGTGCCCACCGCCTTCGGCCTTTTGGTGGCCGCCGGCGGGGATGTGATGGAAACGGTGTGGGCGGGAGTCAACATTGGATACGACACCGACACAGTGGCCACAATTGCCGGTTCCATGGCGGGAGCCCTGGGAGGGATGTCCGCCATCAAGGGCGGGGAGGAATACCTGGCCATTCTGGACCGCATGAATGATATGGACATTGGCGAACTGGCTCAGGGCCTTGCCGCCATAGGGGAGGCGCGGTTATGAGAAAGATCTTGGTGCTGACCCATGGGCATTTGGCGACCGGCGTCAAAAGCAATGCCGATCTTATTATGGGGGAGTTTGGCTGTGCCCATTATATCGATGGCTATCTGGACGGCCTTTCCCCCCAGGACGAGGTGGAGAAATGGTTTTCCTGCCTGGCCCCGGAAGACGAAGCCCTGGTTTTCACCGACTTTCTGGCGGGCAGCACCACCCAGTTGGTGGCGCCTTACATCGCCACAGGGAAAGTGCATATTGTCACCGCCTTCAATATGCCTATGGTGCTGGAGGCCCTGTCGGGAATTCAAAACGCCCCGGACCTGGCGGATTTTGCCCGGGAAGTGGTCCGCCTAGGGAGAGCAGCTCCCATCTATGTCAATGACAAACTTGCGGGAGGGGCATAGCTTTTTTCAGAAAACTCCTCCGCGGAAATGCGCTGCAATAGCCCCATGAAAGGAAGAAGCCTTCTGTTTTGCAGAAGGCTTCTTCCTTTGTTGTCAGTTTAGGAGGGCGGAGGGCTGTAGGCCGGGAAAAGCGGGAGAGAATAGGAATGGTCTGACTATATGACGTCTTTAGAGCTTTGGTCAAACATGATCAAATGCCAGGCGCTAGTGAGGCAGAGCATCGGTTTTTATGGTGGCTTCACAGCCGCCTCTGGTTCGGTTGATTCGAATATATCCCTTCTCGGCCAGAGTGTGTAGGATGCTGCGAATGGTGCCGTCGGTGGCGATGGTGCCTTCCTGGGTCAGAAGCTGGGAAATCCGGGAACGGCCAATTTTGGGGTGCTGCCGGATGAGGGTTAAAACCTGAAGCTCCAGGCTGCTGAAGGGCGGTTTATCCCGGGCAAGGTGCTTCAGCATATAACTGGGAAGATCTTGTGGGGTGAGCCGCTGCCCTTCCAGACGGACGCAGGAGAAGTATTCGCAAATGTTGTTTACCTCCCGGACATTGCCAGGCCAGTCGTACTGATGGAAAAAGCTTGAGAGCTCGGGCGAAAAAAGCTGGGAAAAATCTGGAAGTGGGGCACTAAAATGACTGCGTATAAAATATTCAAACAGGAGCGGAAGGTCCCCCTTCCGTTCCCGCAGAGGAATGGTGTCAAGGGGGGTGATGTTTAGTCGGTAGAAAAGATCCTCCCGAAACTGGCCATCTTCGACCAGGGAAAAAAGATCCTTATTGGTGGCGGCGATAACTCGGACATTTACTGGGATGCGCTCGTGGCCGCCTACCCGCCGGATCTCATGCTCCTGGAGGACTCGCAGAAGGGTGACCTGGAGACTGGCGGGAGCATCTCCTATTTCATCGAGGAAAATGGTGCCTTCATGGGCAATTTCCCAAAGGCCGTGTTTTCCTCCCTTTTTTGCGCCGGTGAAGGCTCCTTCTTCATAGCCGAACAGCTCGCTTTCAATCAGTTCAGGTTGCATTCCTGCAAAGTTGACAGCTACAAAAGGAAGGTTTCGTCGTGGAGAGGTGTTATGAATCGCCTGGGCCAGGATTTCTTTGCCCGTGCCGCTTTCTCCCTGAATCAGGACAGTGGAATCCCGTTGGGCAATTCTCCGGGCCCGCTCCAGCATGGAGAGAATCCTCGGGTCTGCGGAAATATAATCGCAGAATTCGTAAGTAGCACTGGACTGGGCGGAGCGCTTTGAGATGCGCAGGGCGGTTTCCTTTTTTGAAATATTCCGGCCGTCACTGACGCTTACCAGAAAGCACCGTTTGCCTTCAACCTTGGATATTTCGGTAGCGCTGATGACAAGGTCCACGCCATTTTTGTTAGTACGGATGCAATCTCCCAAAAGAATGGTGTCCAGATTGGCGTTGAAGCCGTTTTCGGCAAGAAGCTGGCTCAAGGAGCATCCGGATATATCCTGGCGCGGCAGCAGAAGAAGCCGGTAAAAATTTTTATTGGCGATATGGATGGTGTCGGGGTGGCAGACCAGGCAGGCTCCGCTTTCCATGTTGTCCATTACAGCCCGGACAATTTGCTGGTCACGGATGGACTGAGAAAGCTGGATGGTGGAAAGCTGCAGAAGCCGTGCGATGTGCTTGTTGTAGCCGGTAACCATGGAGGAGGCCAAAGTGACTGGCAGCTCCAGACGGATAATCAGTTCCAGGATGGTGGTGATGCTGACAATGCGGTATCCGATGTCTACCACATGGGTTAGGTGAGGCGGCTGATGGGGCCAGGGTCCAAGAGTGATGCCGGTGGTGATGGATCGGTCGATGGGGACCGCCCCGGCGGGGCCATATAAAGGGACGAAGTGAAATTGGTTGAAACCGATGGCCTGGAGTTCCTCGATGGCGGCCAGGGCCGTATCCTGGGTTTCATTGATCAGATAGACGTTGGTTGCGGGAGGCAGAAGAAAGATTTTGTCCAATTCGGCGTAATTGATGGCCCTTTGGCAGATGATGCTGTTGCCTGTGCAGCGATAAAGCTCCTGAACAGCGTTTTTTACATTTTGGTGGGAAAACATCACAAGATCAGCTCGCAGCAAATCCTCGGGGGAAACCTCATGGAAACATTTGAGTATCAGGGTGATATAGCCGCCGAAAACAGGCTCCAGGCAGCTTTGAATCACGTCCAGGGTGGCGGCTTTCATAGCCACCACCAACAGCTTTTTCTTCATTGGGATTCCCTCCATTTATTGGGTAGATTGATTGGAACGAAAACAACCTAATATATCTTAAATAATACTTTACATGAATAAACGATGTCAATAGGAGGGGGATTGAAAGTAAATCAGATGGTTTTTATGTAAATAAATGGTATAAAAAAAGACAAAAAAGAAAAGCTCAGCGAGGCTGGCTCCCAACAATAAAAAGATGGCATAAGAGTTGCTTTAATAGTTTGCGCACGGCTTTTTTGTACAAAAAAGAGAAGGAGGAAGATATTTGTGGAACAAGAAACGAAAAGGGCATGGATTAGTGACGAATTGCTGGCTGCGTACGAAGGCGTTGCGCCGGCTACGCTGGGGCATATGAATGATCTGCGGTTTATGGACAGCGGCATTAAGCCTGTTTACCGGAGATGCCATCTGGTGGGGCGGGCCTTTACAGTTCGGGCGCCGGGCGGTGTGGACATTAAGATCCTCAATGAGGTCACGAATCAGGCAAGGCCGGGGGACGTCATTGTGGTGGACCGCTGCGGGGATACCGAACACGCTGTCATTGGGGAATTCCGGGCGCTGGACCACCTGCGGCGGGGTATTGCCGGCTGGGTGGTGGATGGCGCCATCTGTGACGCTGTGGCCATCGGGGATATGGCGTTCCCAACCTTCAGCCGCACTGTTTCGGCTTTGGTGGGTAAACCGGTAGGGCTGCAGGGGCAGCTGAATATTCCGGTTACCTGCGGAGGCGTTGTGGTCAATCCCGGTGATCTGGTGCTGGGGGATGACGACGGTGTGGTGGTGCTTTCCCCGGAAGAGGCGGAACGCCTGCTTCCCAGGTGCCTGGAAGTGGAAAGAAAAGAAATCGAGCGTCGGAAAGATGCGAAGGATATCCTGGAAAGAAATAAATATTGAGAAGATTGACAGGAGGAAGAAAAATGGATGTTCAGCGTTTTCAAAATTTTATGGCGGCGGCGGCCAACGATTCGCTGAAGGGCCTGTGGGCGATGGACCCAGGCATCAAAAGCATGGTGCCGGGGAAGGTGATGGCAGGGCCGGCTTTTACGGTAAAATGCTATCCCGGTAGCATTATCACCGTGCATAAAGCTCTGCTGGAAGCGAAGCCCGGCGATGTGCTGGTGGTGGATGGGGATAATGACACCCATGGAGCCCTGCTGGGGGAATTGATGGCGCTTCAGTGCAAAGTCAACGGGTTTGCCGGCGTGGTTATCGACGGTTGCGTCCGGGACTACCGGGGATTGGGCGAGTTAGGCTTCCCCGTATTTGCTCGGTATGTGACTCCCCGAGTAGGCACCAACCGCCGCCTGGGTGAGGTTCAAACGGATGTGTCCTGCGGCGGGCTGGTGGTTCATCCCGGCGATTGGATCATGGGCGATGACGATGGCGTGGTGGTGATCCCCAAGGAACGCCTGGACGAAATCGTAGAAAAAGCGGAAGGCGTGGAAATCCATGAGCAGGAAGTGGCGGAGCGCATTCGTAAAGGTGAGCAGCTGGCGGATATCCTCAATATGAGGGCCAGCATCTATCCCGAAGGATAAGTACAGGGGAAGGAAAGGAGAGTACGATGAAAAAGCTTCAGAGAATTACAGCGTTCCTTTTGGCGGCAGCATTAGCGGTTACCATGTTCGGCTGCGGAGGAAGTTCCGACGCGGTTTCCGGCAGCGGGACCGGAGAAAGTGGGGAAGAGATTTCCCAGATAGTGCTTCCCATTATTGCGGATCCAGGGACCATGAATCCCTTGAATGCGAAATCCACCGCCGAGGTGGTGATGGCCCGGGTGTTTTTCAATGGCCTCTGCCGTTACGATCCGGAAACTTATGAGCCTGCCCCCAGCCTTGCCGAGCGGTGGGAAACCAGTGAGGACGGGCTGACATGGACCTTCTATCTGCGGCAGGATGTCAAGTGGCACGACGGGGAGCCCTTCACCGCCGAGGATGTGAAATTCAGTATGGATACTTTCCTTTCCCCTGAGTTTTTAGGGGCCCGGTATCTCGGTGAGGTGGAATCTACCGAAGTGGTGGATGATTACACTGTGAAATTTCATATGTCCAATCCCTTCCCGGCA
>CAJFUT010000093.1 GCA_904420255.1 uncultured Angelakisella sp.
AACGCTATCAGGGAAAGGGGCTTTTTCCATGGACAAAATCACCGTCGCCGTGCTGTTCGGCGGCGTATCCAGCGAGCACGAGGTTTCCCGCATGACGGTGGCCTCCCTGCTCCAGAACATCGACCGGGAAGCCTTCCAGCCGGTGCCGGTGGGCATCACAAAGGACGGCCGCTGGTTCCTCTATTCCGGGGATACCGCCGCCATCGCCGGGGGAGAATGGGAGAAGGACCCCCGCAACCTCCCCGCCGTCCTCTCCCCCGACCGGAGCCACAAGGGGCTGCTGGTGCTGGAGGGGGACCGCTGGCGGCCGCTGCCGGTGGACGTCATCTTCCCTGCCCTCCACGGGCAGAACGGGGAGGACGGCACCCTCCAGGGCTTCGCCGCCATGGCGGGGATCCCCTGCGTGGGCAGCGGGGTGCTGGGCAGCGCCGACTGCATGGACAAGGACGTGGCCAAAACCATCCTCACCGCCCACGGCATCCCGGTGGCCCGGTGGTTCCTGGCCTTCCGGGAGGACCGGGACGACGACGCCATCGCCTCCATGGTTTCGGAGCGGCTGGGCTGGCCGGTGTTCGTCAAGCCCGCCAACGCCGGCTCCTCGGTGGGGGTGAGCCGGGCGGAGGACCCCGCCGCCCTCTCCGGCGCCCTGGACGCCGCCTTCGCCCTGGACCGGAAGGTCCTCATTGAAAAGGCCATCCAGGGGGCGGAGGTGGAGTGCGCCGTCATGGGCAACTACCGGGACGTCCGCCCCTCCGACTGCCTGGGGGAGATCGTCCCCAAGCGGGGGCTTTACGACTACGAGGGGAAATACCTGGACGGCTCCACCGACCTTTACATCCCCGCCCGGATTCCGGGGGAGCAGTCGGACCGCATCCGGGCCGCCGCCGTGAAGGCCTACAAGGCCCTGGAATGCACCGGCCTTGCCCGGGTGGACTTCTTCGCCCTGCCGGACGGGGGCTATGTCCTCAACGAGGTGAACACCCTGCCGGGCTTCACCAGCATCAGTATGTATCCCAAGCTGATGATGGCCTCCGGCATGACCTATCCTGAGATCATCACAAGGCTCATCCGCCTGGCCCTGGAAAAGGAGGCCCGGTGATGGACCGCCGCCCCATCGGGGTCTTTGATTCCGGCCTGGGGGGCCTCACCGCCGTCCGGGAGCTGCGGGCCGTCCTCCCCGGGGAGGACATCGTCTACTTCGGGGACACCGGCCGGGTGCCCTACGGCTCCCGGGGGGAGGAGGTCATCACCCGGTACGCCCGGGAGGACGCCGCTTACCTCTTGGAGCAGGGGGTGAAGGCGGTGATCTGCGCCTGCGGCACCGTCAGCTCGGTGGCCGGGGAGGCCCTGGCCGCCGCCATGGACTGCCCCTTTGTGGAGGTGGTGACCCCCGCCGCCCGGGCCGCCTGCGCCGCCACCCGGAACCGGCGGATCGGGGTCATCGCCACCGCCGCCACCATCCGCAGCGGGAAATTCCCCGCCGCCGTGGCCCGGTTCCTGCCGGAGGCGGAGGTTTTCCCAAAGGCCTGCCCCCTTTTCGTCCCCCTGGTGGAGGACGGGCACATCGCCCCGGGGGATCCCCTGGCCTCCCCCGCCGTCCCCTATTACCTCCGGGAGCTGCGGGACTGGGGGATGGACACCCTCATCCTGGGCTGCACCCACTACCCCCTCCTGGCCCCCCTGATCCGGGATTACCTGGGGCCGGAGGTGGCCCTTGTCAGCGCCGGGCGGGAGGCCGCCCTGGCCGCCGCGGACCTATTAAGGGAGCGGGGGCTCCTCTCCGGCAGGGAGGAGGGCGGCGGCTGCCGCTACTGCGTCACCGACGCCGCCGGGAGCTTTCCCCAGGTGGCGGAGGTCTTCCTGGGGGCGCCGGTGGAGGAAGTCATCCCGGTGGACATCTCCCGGCTGGAGCGCCTGGGGGAATAGCCCCTCCGGGGAAAATCACATACGGCCGGGACCGCCCGGCAAAGGACCGCTATGAAAAACAACGCTTTTATCAAAATCAAGGGCATCCAGACCGCCGACGGCGACAACGACGTGGTGGAGCTGATGACCACCGGCTTCTTCGCCCGGCGGCGGGGAGGCTATGTCATCTCCTACGAGGAGAGCGAGGCCACCGGCTTTGAGGGGGCCCGCACCACCCTCACCTGCGAGGAGGGGAAGGTCACCATGACCCGCACCGGCGGCAATGTCCGCACCCAGCTCATCATCGAGGAGGGGAAGCGCCACCAGTGCAGCTACGACCTGGGCTTCGGCAGCATGATCATCGGGGTCTGCTGCGACCACATCCAGTCCACCCTGGACGAGGGCGGGGGCAGCCTTTCCTTCGGCTATTCCCTGGACCTGAACACCGCCCTCACCAGCGAGCATCAGGTGACGGTATCCGTCACCCCCAACTGAACCGGAAAAATACAGGAAGTTCAAAATAAAAAGGAGCCGACGCCATTATGATCAGCACAGCCGTCAACACCCAGGAGCAGATCCGCACCCTGGTCCGGGAGGCCTTCCGGGCCGCCCAGGAGGCGGGGGACCTCCCCGCCGGGGAACCCGCCGATTTCCTGGTGGAGATCCCCGGGGACACCGCCAAGGGGGACTACGCCACCAACGCCGCCATGGCCAACGCCCGGGTCTTCCGGATGGCCCCCCAGAAGCTGGCGGCGGCCCTCACCGCCCGGATGGACCTGGCGGACACCGATATCGACCGGGTGGAGATCGCCGGGCCGGGGTTCATCAACTTCTTCATGAAGCCCTGCTGGTTCACCGCCCAGGTCCGGGAGATCCTGGAGAAGGGCCCGGATTACGGCCGCAGCGATTACGGCAGGGGCGAGAAGGTGATGGTGGAATTTGTTTCCGCCAACCCCACCGGCCCCATGCACATGGGCAACGCCCGGGGCGGGGCCATCGGGGACGTGCTGGCGGCGGCCCTGGAGTGGTCCGGCCACGACACCACCCGGGAATTCTATGTCAACGACGCCGGCAACCAGATCGAAAAGTTCGGCAAGTCCCTCTCGGTGCGGTACCAGCAGCTTTTCCTGGGGGAGGACGCGGTGGAGTTTCCCGAGGACGGCTACCACGGGGAGGACATCCGGGACCACGCCAAAGCCTACGCCGACCTTTACGGGGACAGCCTGATGAAGGTTTCGGAGGAGGAGCGGAAAAAGGCCCTGGTGGACTACGCCCTCCCCAAAAACATCGAGGCCCTCCGGCGGGACCTCCACGCCTACCGCATCGACTTCGACGTCTGGTTCCGGGAGAGCCAGCTCCACCCCGACGCCATCAACGACGTCATCCACAAGCTGGAGGAGCGGGGGGCCATCTACCGCCAGGACGGCGCCGTCTGGTACCGGGCCACCCAGTTCGGCGGGGAGAAGGACGAGGTGCTGGTGCGCCACAACGGCATCCCCACCTACTTCGCGGCGGACATCGCCTACCACTACAACAAATTCGCCGTCCGGGGCTTCCAGCGGGTCATCAACGTCTGGGGGGCGGACCACCACGGCCATGTGGCCCGGCTCAAGGGGGCCATGGACGCCATCGGCCTAGACGGGGACAAGCTGGACATCGTCCTGATGCAGCTGGTGCGGCTGATGAAGGACGGGGAGCCCTACCGGATGTCCAAGCGGAGCGGCCGCTCCATCACCCTGGCGGACCTCACCGAGGAAATCCCCATCGACGCCGCCCGGTATTTCTTCAATATGCGGGAGCCCGGCTCCACCTTCGACTTCGACCTGGACCTGGCGGTGAAGGAGCAGAGCGACAACCCCGTCTACTACGTCCAGTACGCCCACGCCCGGATCTGCAGCATCCTGAAGAACCTGGCCGCCGAGGGCATCACCCCCCGCCAGGCGGGAGAGGGGGAGCTCTGCCTGCTGACCACCCCCGAGGAGCGGGAGCTGATCCGCCGCCTGGGGCAGCTCCCTCAGGAGATCATCGACACCGCCCGGGACTACGACCCCGCCCGGCTCACCCGGTATGTCTACGACATCGCCACCCTGTTCCACAAGTTCTACAACACCTGCCGCTGCAAAGGGGTGGACGACAGCCTCCAGCAGGCCCGGCTCTCCCTCTGCATCGCCGCCCGCACCGTCATCGCCAACGTCCTGGGCCTTCTGAAAATCTCCGCCCCGGAGCTGATGTAGGCCCGGAGGGCCCTTTTCTGCTGCGCAGCGCCTCCCTCTCCCTTAGATTAGCTCTCACCGCTGGGATGCTGATTTCTGAAACATGGCGCTTCTTTCTATTTTTGTTCCGCTCGCGGCGCTGGTCCGAGGATGCCACTTTCTTGATCAAAAGAAAGTGGCCAAAGACTGTCGCTGCGCTAAGCTTTCATTCGAGTAATACTCCGGTCGCACCGGAGGTCCGGGCCTCACTTTCTCTGCCGAGAGAAAGTGACAAAGAGCGGCCGGGGA
>CAJFUT010000094.1 GCA_904420255.1 uncultured Angelakisella sp.
ATGACGTCGTCCAGGTGGAACCGGGCCTGTCCCGCCAGGCGGGAATAGGGCACCTGCTGGACCCGCCCCAGGAAGGTGCGCCGCACCAGGGTATCCTTGGTGCACCAGACCCGGCAGACCAGGGTCATCCAGACGGCGGACATCCCCACCAGGGCCAGGGCGGCGCTCCACCCGGCCACCCAGAGGTCCAGGGTATCCCGGGCGCCGGTGGCGTAGGCGGAAAGCTCTTCAAACCAAAGGGCCCCAAAGACCAGCAGGCAGCCGACGCCCCCGGCCAGGTGGACCCAGGAAAGGCCGGTGGAGGCCCGGACCTCGCTGCGGGGGGGCGCCCCCCGGCCCGCGATGGCCGCCAGGGCCACCAGCCAGGCCAGGACCAGCAGGAAGCCGGCCCCCAGGGCGATGATGGCGGCAGTTCTCATTCCCGGCCCTCCTTACAGCTCCCCGGCGGGGGAGATGACCCCATCCTCCGAGATGGCGATGGGCTGGATCTCAAACCGGGTGTAGCGGATCAGGTTCTTGAGGCGCATCCGGTCGTCCGGGGCGTAGAAGAGGTAGGCGATGCCCTCCTTCCGGGCCCGGGCGGTGCGGCCGATGCGGTGGACGTAGGTTTCGTTATCCTGAGGGAACTCGTAGTTGATGACGGCGTCGATGTCGGTGACGTCGATGCCCCGGGCGGCCACGTCGGTGGCCACCATCACCGGGATCTCCCCCTCCTTGAATTTGGCCATGACCCGGTTGCGGTCCTTCTGGATCATGTCCCCGTGGATGCACTGGGCCGGCACCCCCCGGCGGGTGAGCATATCGCAGATGAGGGCGGTGGTGCTCTTGGTGTTGCAGAAGATCAGCACCCGGCCCAGCTCCTCCCGGCGAAGCACCGCCAGCAGGTCCTCGAATTTCTTCCGGCCGGTGGTGCGGCAGCAGTACTGGGTGATCTTGGGGCGGCTCTCCTCCACCGGACGGACGGTGATCTCCTCGGCGTCCCGCTGGTAGAGCCAGCCGATGTCCATGACCTCCCGGCTGATGGTGGCGGAGAACATCACCATCTGCTTTTTGGCTTTAAGGCTGTCCAGGATCCGCCGGACGTCCTTGAAGAAGCCCATGTCCAGCATCTCGTCCGCCTCGTCCAGCACCACCGTTTCCGCCTTGTCCACCCGGATGGTGCGGTGCTTCATGTGGTCCAGCATCCGCCCCGGGGTGGCCACCACGATCTGGGGGTTTTTCTTCAGGGCCTCGATCTGGGGCTTCATGGGCTGGCCGCCGTAGATGGCCGCCACCCGCACCCCCTCCTTGAACCGGGCAAGGCTGCGCAGCTCGTCCACGATCTGGGTGCAGAGCTCCCGGGTGGGGCAGAGCACCACCGCCTGGATCCAGGCGTCCTGGGGCCGGGCCCGCTCCACCAGGGGGATGCCGAAGGCGCAGGTCTTCCCCGTGCCGGTGGGGGCCTTGGCGATGATCTCCCGCCCGGCCATCATCACCGGGATGGCCTTCTCCTGCACCTCGGTCATCTGGGTGAAGCCCATGGCCTCCACCGCCCGGAGGATCTCGGGGGATACCCCCGTGAGTTCCTTGAATTCCATTCTCTCTTCCTCGTTCCTTTCCCTTTTGGTTGCAATACAGCATCAGTATAGCACATTTCCCGGGGAATGAAAAGGAATCCCACGGCCCCGGGGATATTTTGACATCTATCAAAATATCCTTGACAGCGGCCGCGGGAGGTGGTATCTTATGCTTAGACGAATATCGAAATGACGGAAGGGGGATTTGCCGTGAGCTTTCAGCAGAGCTTCAAGGCCCTGGCCGACCCCACCCGGCGGCAGATTCTGGAGCTGCTCCGGGAAGGGCCCCTCACCGCCGGGGAGATCGGCGGCCGCTTCCCCATGACCGCCGCCACCATTTCCCACCACCTTTCGGTGCTGCGGGAGGCGGGACTGGTGCTGGACGAGCGGCGGGGGAAATATATCTATTACGAATTGAACATGACGGTGATGGACGAGCTGCTGGCCTGGGCCGCGTCCTTCCGCCGGGAGGAGGAAAGGGAATGAAACGGAAATCCATGATGCTTCTCTGCGCCCTGCTGGCG
>CAJFUT010000095.1 GCA_904420255.1 uncultured Angelakisella sp.
AAGGAGCCGTTATGAAAACTTACCCTGGGGGAAAATTCGACATCGCCGTCATCGGCGCGGGCCACGCCGGGGTGGAGGCCGCCCTGGCCGCCGCCCGGCTGGGGTGCCGGGTGGTGCTCTTTACCATCAGCCTGGATTCGGTGGCCAATATGCCCTGCAACCCCTCCATCGGGGGCACCGCCAAGGGCCACCTGGTCCGGGAGCTGGACGCCCTGGGGGGGGAGATGGGCCGGGCCGCCGACGCCACCATGCTCCAGAGCCGGATGCTCAACCGGGGGAAGGGCCCCGCCGTCCACAGCCTCCGGGCCCAGTGCGACCGGGCCGCCTACCACCGCTACATGAAGGAGAAGGTGGAATCCACCCCCGGGCTGCTGCTCCGCCAGGGGGAGGTGGTGGAGATCCAGACCGGCCCGGAGGGGAGAGTTTCCGCCGTGGTCACCGCCATGGGGGGCCGGTATGAGGTGAAGGCCGCCATTGTGGCCACCGGCACCTACCTGGGGGGCAAAATCTTTGTGGGGGAGTTCTCCCAGGAGAGCGGCCCCGACGGCACCCATCCCGCCAAGGCCCTTTCGGAAAGCCTCCGGGGGCTGGGGCTTTCTCTCCGCCGGTTCAAAACCGGCACCCCCGCCCGGGTCCACCGGGATTCCATCGATTTCTCCCGGATGGAGGAGCAGCGGGGGGACGAGCCGGTGGTCCCCTTTTCCTTCGGCAACTGGGGGAAACGGGAATACAGGAACCTCCTGCCCTGCCATGTGGCCTACACCAACGGGGAGACCCACCGGGTCATCCGGGAGAACCTGGGCCGCTCCCCCCTTTACGGCGGGGAAATCCAGGGGGTGGGCCCCCGGTACTGCCCCAGCATTGAGGACAAGGTGGTGCGGTTCCCCGACAAGGAGCGGCATCAGCTTTTTGTGGAGCCCATGGGGCTGGACACCCGGGAGATGTACCTCCAGGGCCTCAGCAGCAGCCTGCCGGAGGAGGTGCAGGTGGCCATGTACCGCACCATCCCCGGCCTGGAGCAGGTGGAGCTGATGCGCACCGCCTACGCCATCGAATACGACTGCGTGGACCCCACTCAGCTCCGCCCCACCCTGGAGGTGAAGGGGGTGCCGGGGCTTTACGGCGCCGGGCAGTTCAACGGCACCTCCGGCTACGAGGAGGCGGCGGTCCAGGGGTTTGTGGCGGGGGTCAACGCCGCCCTGGCCATCCAGGGGAAGGAGCCCCTGGTGCTGGAGCGTTCCGGCTCCTATATCGGCACCCTCATCGACGACCTGGTGACCAAGGGCTGCATGGACCCCTACCGGATGATGACCAGCCGCAGCGAATACCGGCTCCTCCTCCGGCAGGATAACGCAGACCTTCGCTTGATGCCGATTGGATATAAGCTGGGGCTTATTTCCGAGGGGCAGTATCAGGAATTCCTGGGCCAGCAGCGGCAGAAGGAGGAGGAAAAGGCCCGGCTGGAGGGGCTGTCCATCCACCCCTCCCCGGAGCTGAACGCCTGGCTGGAGGGGCTGGGCACCGCCCCCCTGGAGCGCCCCGTCCGGGCCGCCGAGCTGCTCCGCCGGCCCCAGGTGACCTACGGGGGGCTGGCCCCCTTCGACCCGGGGCGGCCGGACCTCCACCCCCATGTGGCGGAGCAGGTGGAGATCGAAATCAAGTACCAGGGGTACCTCCGCAAGCAGCAGGCCCAGGTGGAGCGGATGCGCCGCCTGGAGACCATGCCCCTGGGGGACGGGATGGATTACGCCGCCATCCGGGGCCTCCGGCTGGAGGCGGTGGAGAAGCTCCAGAGGCTCCGCCCCGCCACCCTGGGCCAGGCCAGCCGCATCAGCGGGGTCAGCCCGGCGGACATTTCGGTTTTGATGATTTACCTGGCCCGGTAGGCCTCTTTTTCTGCTGCGCAGCGCCTTCCTCAAACCTAGATTCGCTTTCTCCGCTGGGGTACTGATTTCTGCATCGTTGCGCCTTAATCCTATTTATGTTCCGCTTGCAGCGCAACGCCGAGTATGTTACTTTCTTGATCAGAAGAAAGTAACCAAAGACTGACCAAGGGGCAAGCCCCTTGGAACCCCACGGCCAAAACCAGTCGGCG
>CAJFUT010000096.1 GCA_904420255.1 uncultured Angelakisella sp.
CGCCGACTGGTTTTGGCCGTGGGGTTCCAAGGGGCTTGCCCCTTGGTCAGTCTTTGGTTACTTTCTTCTGATCAAGAAAGTAACATAACCCGGCGTTGCGCTGAGAGCGGAACAAAAATAGAAGGAAGCGCAGCGTTGCAGAAATCAATATCCCAGCGCTGCAAGCGAATCTAGATCGGAGGAAGGCGCCACGCAGTGGAAAAAGGGGCTTACCCCGCTGTGAACTTGTCCCAGGCCTCCTCCCAGGTGAGGCCCCGGTATTCCCCGGCCCAGGCCAGCAGACGCTCCATCAGGGAGGGCTCCTCCTCCCCGGGCTCGGAGGACGCTTCCCCGCCGGGCTCGTCAGAGGCTCCGTCGTCCTCCCCGCCCGGCTCCCCCTCCTCCCCCAGGTCGGGCAGGGGCGGGGCCTCCTCCTCGGAGCTCTCCTCCGGCGGGCGGTCCCCCTCCTCGATAATGGGGTCGGACTGGGGCGGGCCCATCTCCTCCTGGCGGCCCTGGCCAAAGAGCCAGTACTGGCTGTAGGCCTCCTCGAAATCGGCGGCGAAATCCGGGTCGGGGCAGTCGGGGGCCGGCCACTGGTCCTCCCCCGCCGGGAGGGTGGCCGAAAACACCGGCTCCCAGGGCTCCTGGTCCCTTTCCAGGGGGGTGGCTTCCACCAGCACCACCGTCAGGTCATAGGCGGCGCCGTCGAAAAACTCCCGGCCGATGGCCCAGTAAAGATGGCTGGAGTGGCCGTAGATCTCCTGGGGGGAGAGGGCGGCGCAGAGGGCCGCCGCCAGCTCCGGGCCGGGGGCCTCCTGGCCCTTTTCCGCGTCCCAGGTCCCGGTGACGGTGACCTCCCCCTCCCCGGTGCGCTCCACGGTGTAGCTGAGGCCGGCGGTGGCCTCGGCCCCGGCCAGGGCGGCCTCGGCCTCCCGGTAAACCGGCTCTCCCAGCCACCCCATCAGGAGCCAGCCCCCCAGGGCGCAGACAGCCACCGCCGCCACCGCCCAGACATTGATGCCCCGCAGGAACCACCGGGCGAACTCCCCCGGGGTGGAGAAGGGCAGCCGGAAGCTGGGGAGCAGCCACATGGAAGCCGGCACCGGGCTGGGCCTCGTCCGGGGGGCTTTCCCGCCGGGGGCCTTCCGGGGGGGCTTCCCCGCCGGCTTTTTCCCGCCGGCCTTCTTCGCCGGGGCGGGCTTTTTCTCCGGGGAGCCCCCGGGGCCCGCCGTTTCCGGCGGGGCGGCGGCCCCTTTCTCCGGGGCTTCCCCTCCCGGGGCGGCGGGGATTTCCCCCTCCCCCTTTTTTTGTTCCTCCTGGACCGGCGCCATGGCTTTCCCCCCTTTCTTCGGGATTCGACATTTCTTATATTGTATCATGTTTCCGGGAAAAAGAACAGCGGCGGCCGGAACTTCTCCCGGTTGGGCCGGAAAAGGGCAAGAAAACCCGCAAAAACCCTGGATTTTCCTTGACAAGCCCCCCTGGGCTGTGATATAGTGGGATTACCTCTCGGAGAGGGCTCTTTTTTTGTGCGCCCAAACGCCCGTTGTCCCCGGGCGGGGCGTCCGGGAAAATTCCTCTCGCCCAGAAAGAGGGAGGCAAACGAAATCCATATCAGGAGGTGCCGATATGCGAGTAAAAATCACCCTGGCCTGCACCGAGTGCAAGCAGCGCAACTACAACACCACCAAGAACAAGAAGAACGACCCCGACCGGCTGGAAATGAACAAGTACTGCCGCTTCTGCCGCAAGCACACCGTTCATAAGGAAACCAAGTAAGGAAAGGGAGGATCGCCATGGCAGATACCGAAAAGAAGCCGGGCTTCTTCGCCAGGATCGGCCGCTCCCTCCGGGACATGAGGGGCGAGCTGAAAAAGGTGGTCTGGCCCAGCAAAAAGCAGATCCTCAACAACACCGGCGTGGTCCTCATCGCCATCGCCATTTCCGCCGTCTTTATCGGCGGGCTGGATTCCATCCTGGGCCTCATCGTCCGCTTCGCCCTGGGCGGCGGCAACTGAACGGCCAAAGGCGGAACGTAAAGTCAGAAGGGAGGGCGCCCGGTGGCGGAAGAAGCAAAATGGTATGTGGTCCATACCTACTCCGGTTATGAGAACAAGGTGGCGGACAGCATCGTCAACGCGGTGGAGAACCGCCAGCTTCACGACCTGATCCATGAGGTGAAGATCCCCACGGAAACGGTCACCGAGATCAAGGACAACCAGAAGCGGGAGGTGGAGCGCAAGCTTTTCCCCAGCTATGTCCTGGTGAAGATGATCATGACCGACGACAGCTGGTACGTGGTCCGGAACATCCGGGGCGTCACCGGCTTTGTGGGCCCCGGCTCCAAGCCCATCCCCCTGACCGAGGAGGAAGTGGCCCGCTTCGGGGTGGAAACCCGCAGCACCGAGGTCAACTACGCCGTGGGGGACAACGTCATGGTTTCCGGCGGCTATATGGAAGGCTTCGTGGGGATTGTGGATTCCATCGACCTGGACAAGAACCTGGTGCGGGTCACCGTGTCCATGATGGGCAAGGAGGTCCCGGTGGAGCTGGAGCTGACCCAGGTCCAGCCCCTGAACTGAACCAAAAGGGAAAACCCCTGCCGGACGGCAGGAAAGCAGGCGCGCCGGCCCGCCTCGGGCCGGGGGACGCGCTGTGGGAGGGGGCGGCCCCATGGCCGCTGCCCGCTAAGAATTACCACTTTTTTTGGAGGTGCATTTTACATGGCACAGAAAGTTGTTGGCTACATTAAGCTTCAGATCCCTGCCGGCAAGGCGACTCCGGCCCCCCCGGTGGGCCCCGCCCTCGGCCAGCACGGCGTCAACATCATGTCCTTTACCAAGGAGTTCAACGAGCGCACCAAGAACGACGTGGGCCTCATCATCCCTGTGGTGATCACCGTCTACGCCGACCGCTCCTTCTCCTTCATCACCAAGACCCCCCCGGCGGCGGTCCTCATCAAGAAGGCCCTGGGCCTGGAGAGCGCCTCCGGCGTTCCCAACAAGACCAAGGTGGGCAAGATCACCAAGGAGCAGGTCAGGAAGATCGCCGAAACCAAAATGCCCGACCTGAACGCCGGCAGCCTGGAAGCCGCCATGAGCATGGTGGCCGGCACCTGCCGCAGCATGGGCGTCGAGGTCGTGGATTGACCGGCTCTCCCGTGGGAGGAGCGAATCCGTTATATACCACTTGGTAGGAGGAGAATGAACGATTATGAAACACGGTAAGAAATATGTGGAGAGCCGGAAGCTCATCGACAGCGCCGCTCTTTATGATATCCCCGAGGCCATTGAGCTCTGCACCAAAACCGGCAAGGCCAAGTTTGACGAAACCGTTGAGGTCCATGTCCGCCTGGGCGTGGACAGCCGCCACGCCGACCAGCAGGTCCGCGGCGCCGTGGTGCTGCCCAACGGCACCGGCAAGAAGGTGCGGGTCATGGTCTTCGCCAAAGGGGATGCCGCCAAGGCCGCCGAGGAAGCCGGCGCCGAGTATGTGGGCGGCGAGGAATATATGCACAAGATCATGAACGAGAACTGGATGGACTTCGATGTGGTCATCGCCACCCCCGACATGATGGGCATTGTGGGCCGCATGGGTAAGATCCTCGGTCCCCGTGGCCTGATGCCCAACCCCAAGGCCGGCACCGTCACCCCCGACGCCGCCCGGGCCGTCACCGAGGCCAAGGCCGGTAAGATCGAGTACCGCCTGGACAAGACCAACATCATCCACTGCCCCGTGGGGAAGGTTTCCTTCGGCGTGGAGAAGCTCCAGGAGAACTTCGACACCCTGATGGGGGCCATCATCAAGGCCAAGCCCGCCGCCTCCAAGGGCCAGTATATCCGTTCCTGCACCGTGGCCACCACCATGGGCCCCGGCATCAAGATCAACCCCGCCAAATTTGTGGTGAGCAGCGCCCCTGCGAAGTAAGGGCGGCTGGCATCTTGTATTCAGAGCGCCCGGCAGCGAAAGCCTTTCGCCGCCGGGCGTTTTTCCAACCGAAGGGGAGGGAACGGGCTTTGCAGTTTCGGATCGGCACCATCGCGCGGCTGCTGGGGATGTCCCCCGAGGGGCTGCGTCTCTATGAGCGGGAGGGGATCCTCCGGCCCCGGCGGGGGGAGGGGGACGGCGCCTACCGCACCTACCAGCACCTGGACCTGACCGCCCTGGTCCGGGCCCGGGGGTACCATCACCTGGGCTTTTCCACCCGGGAAACCGCCGGCCTCCTCAACGCCAGGAGCCCCCGGGAGGTGGCGGGGCGGTACGCCCAGCGGGAGCGGGCCCTGGAAAAGGAAATCCGCCATAAGGAGCTGCTCCTCCAAAGCCTCCGGGAGGTGGAGGCCCTGGCCGCCCGGGCGGAAACGGAGCTTTGGGCCGTCCGGCCCGGGGTGCGCCCCGCCATGTACCGCCTCCCCTTCATCCGGGACGGGGAATTCCTCCTGACCAAGGCCCAGGAGGAGGTTTTCAGCCAGTGGGTGGGCCAGACCCCCATGGTCTTCACCACCCACAGCAACGACTGGGAGGCCCTCCGGGCGGGGCGGACCCAGGCCACCTCGGCCCTGGGGGTTTTCGCGGACCAGGCGGAGGAGCTGGGGCTGGACCTGAGCTTCGCGGAATTCTGCCCCTCCTGCCCCTGCCTGGGCTCTATTGTGGAGGAGCGGGGGGAGGAATACTTCCAGCCCCACGCCTGCCTGGCCCCCCTGCTGGAATATGTGGAGCGCCACGGCGTCACCGTTGCCGGCTCCCCCATCTCCCGCACCTTCCTCTCCCTCAACAAAAAGGAGAATTACACCCGCTACCGGGAGGTATGGCTGCCGGTGGCCGCAGATGCCGCCCCCGGAGAATAACAATCTTTTCAGGGAGGAGATGTCATGAAGTTTTTCCTTCTGCTTTTCACCGCCGTCCTGATCCTCTGCTCCTGCTCCTCCTGGGAAGCCACGCCCTCCCAGGTCCAAGCGGAAAGCCTGCCTCCGGAGCCGGCTTCTTCCCAAGCGGCTGCCTCTTCCTCCAGTCTTTCTTCCTCCGCCTCCTCCAGTGCTTCCTCTTCCTCTTTCACCGGACCATACGCCGCGGATCCCGGCCCGGACGACCCCCGCTCCCTGGTGGACCAGGAAACCCTCCAGTGGGTCTGGACCTTCCTCCAGTATTTCTATGCCACCCCCTTTGAGGACCCCAGCGAAATTCCTGCCCGGGATGTTTACTGGTTTGCCTTCACCCGGATTGCCCGGGACGCCTGGGACGCTGATTCCCAGCAGGTGATGGCGGACCTGGAAAAGAATGGCCAGGCCTTTCCCATCCCCCGGGAGGCGGCGGAGGAGATGATCGCCAAAACCTTCGGCCTTGAGGACCTTCCTTATGAGGGGGACGTGGCTTACGACCCGGACCAGGACACCTACCGCTACTACTTTGCCCACGGCGAGCCGGATGTGTCGATTTACTTCCTGGATTTTCAGGAGCTGGGGGATTCGGTTTACACCTGCTCCGCCGAGGCCTCCCCCCAATGGGAGAGCTCAGAAATCCATTTCCTCTCCTTCACCTTTCAGATTGTGGAGGACGGCGGCGAAGCTTATTGCCAGGCACTTTCCCTTTCGGTGCAGCCTTGACTTTAAACCTAGTTGAGGGTGTATGATAAAAAGGATCCTATCAACAGGAAAGAGGTTGAAAGCTTATGTCCGCGAAAGCCATGGACCCCCGGAAGCAGGCCATCTTTGAAACGGCCCCGGTGCCCCGGGCCATCCTGACCCTGGCGGTTCCCACCATCATCAGCCAGCTTATCACCCTGGCCTACAACCTGGCGGACTCCTTCTTTGTGGGCCGCACCGGCAACCCCCACATGGTGGCCGCCGTGGCCCTGGTCTACCCCATCTTCTCCATGACCACCGCCTTCGCCAACCTCTTCGGCATCGGCGGCGGCAGCCTCATCTCCCGGCTGCTGGGGGCAAAGCGCCCGGAGCAGGCCCGGCAGGTCTGCGTTTTCAGCTTCTATGGGGCCATTGCGGCATCGGCCCTTTTCTCCCTGGTCATCTTCCTCTTCCTGGACCCCATCCTCTACGCGGTGGGGGCCTCCCCGGATACCATTGAATACGCCCGGGAGTATATGCTCTGGATTCTGGTGCTGGGCGGGGTGCCGACGGTGCTTTCCGCCGTCCAGGCCCACCTGGTGCGGAACGTGGGCTATGCCCGTCAGGCCAGTGTGGGGCTGGGGCTGGGGGCGGTGCTGAACATCATCCTGGACCCCCTCTTTATGTTCGTCATCCTCCCGGAGGGGCAGGAGGTCATCGGCGCCGCCGTGGCCACCATGCTCTCCAACCTCATCGCCACCCTCTATTTTGTCTGGGTCATCCTGGGGCTGCGGGACAAGACCGTCCTCTCCCTCAACCCCGCCCGGGGGCTGCCGGAGCGGCGGAACATCCTCTCGGTGCTTTCGGTGGGGCTTCCCTCCGCCCTCACCATCCTTTTCTACGACATGACCAACGTCACCCTCAACGCCCTCATGTCCGCCTACGGGGATTTCCAGGTGGCGGCCCTGGGCATCGTCCTCAAGGCGGAGCGGATCCCCCTCAATACCGGGGTGGGCCTCTGCCAGGGCGTCATGCCCCTCATCTCCTACAACTACTCCGCCGGCAACCACGACCGGATGGATTCGGTGATCCGCACCGCCCGGGTCTGGGGCCTCATTGTGGCCGGGGCCAGCATCCTCTTTTATGAGCTCTTTGCCGGGCCGGTGATCCGGGTCTTTATGAGCGTCAGCGCCGGGGACGCCGCGGCGGCCCTGGAAACGGTGGCCTACGGCACCTTCTTCCTCCGGCTGCGGTGCCTGGCCTCCCCCTTCGCCTTCCTCTGCTTCCACACCACCTACACCCTCCAGGCCATGGGGGAGGGGCGGGCCACCCTCTTTATCTCCACCCTGCGCCAGCTGGTCATCTATATCCCCATCATGTTCCTCATGGACAGCCTGTTCCAGACCACCGGCCTGGTGATTTCCCAGACGGTGGCGGAAATCATCTCCATGTTCCTGGCTTTCTACGTCTTTGCCCGGATCCGGGCCAAGAAAAAGGCCGAGCTGGCCGCCGCCCCCAAGGGTGCGTAACAAATCCGCCATCCCCAACGCCATACTGCGCCGCCCCCGCCTTCGGGAAAACCGAAGGCGGGGGCGGCAGCGTTTTGGGGGAACGCATAAAATTCAGTTGGCATCCGCCGGGATGGGCTTGATGAAGCGGCCCACCCCGCCCTGGGTGACGTCCCGGAGGTAGGTGTCCACCTCCAGGAGCCAGAGGTAATCGATGCCCCGCTCCGGGAGGCCGTCAAATTCGGCCGCCGCCTGGAGCTGTTCCTCCAGCCGGGGGTTTTCGGTGAGGAGGAAGAAATCGTAGACGGTGATGGTTTCATCCTGATACACCATGTAATCTTCCACATCCTCCAACTCCCGGCCATAGACGCGGCGGAGGGAAAGGTTGCCCCGGATATAGGGCTGGAGGAAGGGGATGCGCACCCCTGGGGTTTCCAGTTCCTCATTGAGGTATACCTGGAGCAGGACGGGGGAAACTTTGGAGGCGTTTATGTCGCTATATTCCAGCCGTAGCCGCACCGCCGTCATCCTGCCATAAAGGGAGAGGCCCCCTTCCGCATTGGTGGAATATTTCTCCCCGGTAGAACTATAGGGGAAAACCGAGGTCTCCAGCGTCATCACTTCATAAGGAGGCTCGGTAAACTGTTCCCACCCCTCGCCATTGGGGTCATGGATGCCGATGTCCTCGGGGATATCCAGGAAGTAGCCCACATCCTCCAGGGCGTAGGGGGTGGCGAA
>CAJFUT010000097.1 GCA_904420255.1 uncultured Angelakisella sp.
CCTTTTGAGGGTACCGGCGTGATTTATATGAAGGCGCCCTTTTTCCCGGCAGGGCCCTGCCAGGCAGTCGCCAGATTTTCGGAGAAACAAAAAAAGGCGCCCTTTTTGAAAGAATGACCAATCAAAAAGGGCGCCTTTTGCTTTTGGGGGGAGCGTATGGGTTCGAGTCCCATCAGTTCCCGAAAAAGCGGTTTGCCGATCTTTTGTTTTTCATCTGAAATCGAGGCCGGAAAAACCCCGGAAAAGGCCGATCGGATGCGCTTTTACACGCATCCGATCTAAACTGACCATAATAGATGGTGCCGCTGACCGGGCTCGAACCGGTACGGTGTTGCCACCGAGGGATTTTAAGTCCCTTGCGTCTGCCAGTTACGCCACAGCGGCAAGCGGTCTTTGGTACCATAAAATGATACAATACCCCTTCGGAAAAGTCAATATCGATCCCCGGCGGAAGGCCGGCGGGCGGGATGGGCAGCCCCCTCCCCGGGCCCGCGGGAGGACGCTCCTGGAATGTTCACATTTGCCGCCTTGCATAGGACGGCCGTTTGGGCTATAATAAGACAATAATCCCGGCCCGCCGGGCCTGTCGGTTTGTCCCAAGCACAGGAGGTATCAGATTGAATTGGCTGTTTGAATTTTTTAACATACTCACCGGATTGGGCTGGATGGTGGTGACCCCGGTATTCGTCGCCCTCTGGGGCAAGGCGGTGGGGATGCGCCTGGGGACGGCCCTGCGCTGCGGCGTCCGGATTTCCGCAGCCCTCATCGGCCTGACCCTGATTATTAACCGGCTGGGCAGCAGCCTGACTTCGGTGGTGGCGGACATCGCCTCCCATCATCAGCTCGCCGGAGAGGTGGCCGACGCCGGCTGGAACGCCTCGGTGGCCATCGCCTCGGCCTCCCGCATCTCCCTGTGGATATTCCCTGTGTACCTTGTCATCAACTGGCTGATGCTGCTGCTGCGGGCCACCCGGACCTTGAACCTGGACCTCTGGAATTTCTGGCAGGTGGCCTTCATGGGAGCTTTGGTCCAGAACCTCACCGGCAGCTTCGCCAGCGGCATGGTGGCCGCCGGTGTGCTGACGGTGGTGCTGCTGGTGCTGGCCGACCAGGCGGCCCCCGCCCTGGCCAAGTACTGCCAGGCCCCCGGCGTTTCGGTGGCCCACGGCTTTGCCGCTTCGGGGGTGCCCTTCGCCCTGCTCGCCAAAAAGCTCCTGGACTTGGTGCCGGGGAAGCCCCGCCTGGTGCTGGAGCGGAGCACCAGGCCCAGGACGGCCCTGGGCTCCCCGGCGGTCTGGTGCGGCGTGCTGGGGGCTGTTATGGGGTTCCTGGCGGGCTGGAATATTTACAGCATCCTCCAGGTGGCCGTCACCTTCGCCGCCCTGGCCTTCCTGGCCCCCTATATGGGGCAGGTGCTCACCGATTCCGTTACGCCTGTGGCGGAGGCTGTTTCCGGTTTCTGCCAGCACAAGCTGAAAATCAAAGGGAATCTTTACCTGGGCCTTTCCCCGGCGGCGGCCCTGGGCAACGGCACCGCCGTGGTGGTGACCCTGATGCTGGCCATCATCATGACCTTTCTGGCGGGGGTGCTCCCGGGCAACCGCTTCCTGGTCCAGGGGGATATTGTGATGCTCCCCTACCTGGTGGGGGTGATTGTGGCGGTCTGCCACGGGGACCTGCTCCGCAGCCTCCTGGCCGGGGCGGCCTCCTCGGTGACGATGCTCTGGTGCGCCTCCAGCCTGGCGGAGCTGTTCACCCTCAGCGCGGCCGCCGCGAACCCCGAGGTTTACGGCGAAGCGGGGACCATCGCCAACCTCAGCAACGGCGCCAACCTCCTGGCGTGGCTGACGGTCCAGGCCGGAAGCTACGGCGTGGCCGGCATGGCCCTTCTGGTGGTGGTGGGCGTGGCCCTGGCGGTCTGGAACCGCAACCGCATCACCGGGACGCCCCAGCCCTTTGCCCGGAAAAAGGGCAAGCACATCGGCCATGAGCATCCCGCCCACGAGCACGCCGCCCATGGCGAGGGCGGGACCTCCGCCAAGGCGGCGGAACGCCCGGCCAGGGACGCCGGCCGGACTCCCCACGGGGAGGAGGCCGGAGAAGGCCGGACCAAGGAATAACCGCCGGAGCGGCTGGAACCCCAGCCCCCGGCGCGGAAAAAGCCCGGAGCAATCCGTCAGGATTGCTCCGGGCTTTCCCATATCCCTGGATATCCGACGCCCGCCGGTTCACCGGGAGGGCGGCGGTTCCGGGGATTCTTCTTCCGCCGCCCCGTCGGCGTCCTCATCCCCGTCCAGAAGCCCCTCCAGCCATTCCACCGAGGCGAAGGCCAGCTTATAATGGGGCTGCTGGTTCAGGAGGGAGATGTTCCGGGCGGCCTCCCGGCCCTCCTCCGGGAGGGCTTCCCCGGCGGCGGGCAGGCAGAGGGGCGGGAACATGACGCACCACCAGTTCTGCCCCTGGGCCTCCCCGATGGTGAGGCGCAGGGCGGCGTACTCCCCGGCAGGGAGGGTGTCCTCCCCGTAGGTGCGGGTGGAAAAATACATCCGGGTCAGCTCCGCTTTCACAGGGTCGCCGCAGCCGGCGCCCTCCAGGGCCCGCCGGGCGGTTTCCTCGATGGCGGGGAGGCTCTCCTCCGCCAGGGCCAGGGCCTCCTCCAGGGTGGCGGCGGAGGAGAAAAGGTCCCCGGTTTCCCGGAGCACCGCGTCCCGCACCAGGAGCTTCAGGGCCTGGTCGGCGGCGCTGTCGGAGTTCGCCAGGATGTGGAGCCGCAGCACCTCCCCACGCACCTGGGCGCAGCGCCGCCCAAAGCCGGCCAGGGGGGTCAGGAGCATGGCCAGGAGGAGCCCCGCCGTCAGCAGGGCGTCCAGCCGCCGGAAAAGATGGTTTTGTTTTGTCATGGGCCAGGAGTCCTTTCTGTTGTGGTTGCGCCAAAAAGTATGGGCCGCCGCCCTGGAAAATATTCCCGGGCCCGGCAAAAAAAGCAGCCCCAAAGCCCGCTGTTCAGAAATTCTTCATTGGTTTTGGGGAAAATTATGGTATCATAAAATTGCCGGGCGGGCCCGGCGGCCTCTTTTTCTGCAACGTTGCGCCTTCCTCTACCTTTGATTTTCCTGAACCGCTGGGATGCTTTTTTAGATTGTGCCATGGGTAGTGTATCGGTTTGAGGATTTGTCAGACAGACGTCCGACGCCTGTGTCGCCACTTTCTTGATCAAAAGAAAGTGGCCAAAGATTGACCGGGGAGGTCCCCGGGCCCCCTCAGAGGCGAAAGGGAGTGCAGGGGGGCTGCGGCTTGGCCCGCCATTGGTTTCATGGCCGGTTCCAAGCCTCCGCTCTCCCCCTGGTAAAGCTGTGGGCAGTTCTGCG
>CAJFUT010000098.1 GCA_904420255.1 uncultured Angelakisella sp.
GTCCTCAAAATCGTAGGCCACCGGGTACTCCATCTGATACCCCGAGAGGAGGGCCCCCAGCTTCCGGGCCGAGGCCCGGGCCGCCTCAGGGGTCTTGTCGTAGGCGTAAAGATAGGCCCCCCAGGGGAGCCCCGCTTCCCGCACCCCCTTCACGTTTTCCAGAAACCGCTGGTCCTGGGTCATCCCCCCCTGGTACCAGCTCCACCCCGCACGGAGAATGGCGAAGCCCTTCCCCGCCGCCTTCACCCGCTTCCAGTCCACCGCCCCCTGATAGGCCGATACGTCGATGCCTTCCGTCATGGGCCTTCTCCCCTTTCCCTGTTTTCTGCCATTCTATGCCCCCGCCGCCGGGAGGGTGAAAGGGCGTAAAAAAGAAGCCCCGGAGGGGCTTCTTTTTTGTATCCCGGTTTTGTATCCCGGTGAATCAGGGCCGGGTGCTGCCGATATAGTTCACCGGGTCCTGGGCCACGCCGCCGATCTTGATTTCGAAATGGCAGTGGTTGCCGCTGGCGTTGCCGGTGCGCCCCACCAGGGCGATCAGGTCCCCCTGCTCCACATAGTCCCCCACCGACACCAGCACCTGGCTGCAGTGGGCGTAGCGGGTAACCACACCGTCCCCGTGCTGGATGGTGACGCTTTTGCCGTAGGGCCACACCGAAACGTCGCTGGCGGCGGTCACCACCCCGGTGGCGGCAGCGTAGATCTCGGTGCCGGCGTCGGCGGCGATATCCACCGCGTTGTGGCCGTAGTAGCCGTAAAAGCCGCAGGTGATGTAGCCGCCGTTCACCGGCCAGAGGAAGCTGCCGTCCCAGGAAAGCCCCTCCAGGAGGGACTCCTCCTCGGATTTCCCCTCATCCTCCCCGGATTCTTCCCCGGCGTCCTCCGCCGGTTCCTCCTGGGGCTCCTCCGCCGCTTCCCCGCCGCCATTCTCCCCTGCGGCCGCCTCCGCCTGGGCCGCTTCCTGGGCCGCCTGTTCCGCCGCCTCCCGGGCGGCCTGCTCGGCGGCCTGGCGGGCCGCTTCCTCAGCGGCTTCGGCCTCGGCCTCCGCCTGGGCCACCGCCGCCTGGACCTCGTCGGAAAGCACCACCTGCATCTGAAGGGGCTCCTGGTCCTGGGCGGGGACGTCGGTGGGGTTTGGCTGGGGAATCGCCTCAGGCTGGGAGGCCTCCCCGCTCCACAGCGCGGGGACCTCCCGGCTGCCGGCGCTTGCCACCACCGGGAGCTCCTCCCGGGAGAAAAGCTCCTGGAACACCGGGCCGGGGTTGGCCGCCGAGGAGCAGACCACCCCCACCGCCGCCACCACCAGGCAGAGGGCGGCGGAAACCGCCCGGTCCAGGGGGGTGGCCCCGGCGGCGGCCCGCAGGAGGGAGAGGCGGCGCTTCAGCTCCTTCTTATCCATGGCCAGGAAGGCCCCCTGGGAGGCCGCCGGGCTTTTTTCCCGGCCCTCCCCGCTGCCCTGGGCCACGTCCAACAGCATCCTGCCGTACTTCCGCCTGCCCGAGGGGCTCATCCCCCGGGTGGTGCGCCGGTCGCAGCAGAGCTCGCAGCTCCGGTCCAGGTCCCGGAGCATCAGACGGGTCAGGGGGTTGAACCAATGGATGGCCGCCACCACCAGGGCCGCCGCCTTGTACCACAGGTCCCGGCAGCGGTAGTGGGTCAGCTCGTGGCGGAGCATCATCTCCAGCTGGGAGTCGCTGTAGTCCTCCCGGGGGATCACCACCTTGGCCTTCCAGAGGCCCAGGAGCAGGGGGCTTTCCACACCGGGGCAGACCACCAGCTCCACCCGCCCCTGGGGGATCCCCGCCTCCGCCAGGGCCTCCTGGAACTTCTGATGGGCCCGCCCCTCGGGGCTGCAGGGGGCCGCGCATTTCTTCAGGGAGGCCCCCAGGCTGCGGTTATCCACCAGGCGCACCGCCAGGGTGAAAACCATCCCCAGGGCCCAGGCCCAGGCCAGCACCGGCATGGCCTGCTCCAGCCAGGCCGCCGCCAGCTGGAAAAAGCCGGGGGCCGCCGCCTCCGCCGCCCCCTGGACGGCCTGGGACGCCGCCGCCGAAGCCGGCGCCCCGGCGGAAGCGGCGCCGGAGGAAACCCCGGCGGAAGCCGCCTCCTTCCCCGCCCCGGCGGGCAGGGAGAAGGCAAAGGGCACCAGGTAAAGCACCAGGGGCAGGGTCCAGACGTAATAGTTCCAGCCGGTGCCCAGCCGGTCCTTCCACACCGCCTTGGCCCCCAGCACCAGCAGCGTCGCGGCGCTGCCGGCCAGGCTCAGGGAAACCACCAGGCGGAACAATCCTTCCAGCAAAGCCATGGGTCATTTCCCCCCTTCAAACCAGCGGCGGAGCTCCTCCAGCTCCTGATCCTCGATCTCCCCCGGCGCGCAGAGGGCCGCGAACAGGCTGCGGTAGGAGCCGCCGTGGATCTGCTCCACAAAGCTCCGGGTTTCCTGGCGGCGGTACTCCTCCCGGCTGAAGGCGGCCTGGTAGAGGTTTTGCCGCCCGGCCTTCTTGACGGTGAGGCAGCCCTTTTCCTCCAGGCGGGACAAAAAGGTAAGGAGGGTGGTGGCCTTCCAGCCCGTATCGGCCAGGCGCTCCATGAGCCAGGCCGTGGTGACGGGGCCGCCCCCCTCCCAGATGAGATTCATGATCTTCATTTCCGAATCGGATATTTTCATCGTTCCGCTTCCTCCCGGATGTTGTTCTACAGGATGTGGAATGTTGCCGCAGGCTTTATTCTACATTATGTAAAACTTTTTGTCAACCCCAGGCGGCCCTGGCGCGGTTTTCCAGGGCGGGCGGCCCTCCATGGGCCAAAGAATATCATCCCATCCCCGGGTGACGGGCGGATGAACGGCGGGTGAATCTTTGGGGCGCGATTGACAGCCGCCGCCTGCGTGGTATAATAGCCTTAACGGGCTATTATACCACATTGTTTTAAAAGCCCTTTTCCTCGTCCCCTGTGGGGACAACCGGAAAAGATGGCCCATACCACAACCGCTTTGCGCTTGTGGTATAATAGCTTTATCGGCTTATCCTTTTATCCGCGCGCCCGTTCCCCGTCCCTGGGGGGCGGCCGAAAAAGACAGACCATGCCGCAGCCCCTTGGGCCTGCGGGAAATGACGATATTTCAGCGCCTTTCCCCCGTCCCTGGGGAGGATGCCATGATTCATGATGAAGGAGTAGAAACCATGAGATTATTCGGAACGCTTCTGGCTGCCGCTGCCCTGCTCTGGGGGAGCGTCCCCGCCTTCGCCCAGGAGGCTGTGGCCAACCCCTCCACCGGGGACAACAGCATGGTCACCCTGGCCCTTGTGATTATGGGTATCGCCGCCGTGGTGATTGTGGCGGTGCTTTTCTTCACCCGGAAAAAATGACCCGGCCCGCCCTCCCTGCCGACAGGGGAGGGCGGCTTTTTTCTTCCGCCGGAACCGGCTCCCCGCGGCCGCTTCCCCCGGCAAGCCCGGATTTCAGCTATGCTCCCCACTGGGAAAAGGAGGTTCCTTCATGGTGGACCATAAGCTCATCACCCTTCTGGCCCTGGTGGAGGCCGGCAGCTATACCCAGGCCGCCCGCAGCCTCAACCTGACCCAGCCCGCCGTCAGCCACCACATCCGGCAGCTGGAGGAGGAGCTGGGGGTGCGCATCTTCGCCCGGCGCTCCAGGGCCCTGAAGCTCACCCCCGCGGGGCGGATCCTTCTGAAATACGCCCGGCAGGCCTCCGCCCTTTACACCGGCCTCCTCCAGGACCTGGAGGCCCAGCGGGCCGGCGTGGCCCACGTGGTGGTGGGCATCACCCCCTCGGTGGAGGAAACCCTGGCCCCCTGGGTGATGGCCTCCTACTGCGCCTCCCACCCCGACAGCAGGATCACCATTTTCTCCGATTCCCCGGACAGCCTCTGCCTCCGCCTTCGGACCCATGAGCTGGACATGGCCATCGCCGAGGGGCCGGTGTCGGCGGAGGGGCTGGTTTCGGTGCATCTGGACACCGACCGCCTCTGCCTGGTGGCCTCCCCGGAGCATCCCCTGGCGAAGGCGGGCGGCGCCACCCTGGCCGGCCTCAAGAAGGAGCGGCTCATCCTCCGCACCCCCCAGGCCGAGGCCAGGAGGCTGCTGGACGATTCCCTGGCCCGCCGCTCCGACAGCATCGGCAATTTCCATGTGATCCTGGAAACCGACAGCCTGGGCACCATCCGGGAGCTGGTGGCCTCCGGCCTGGGGGTGTCCATCCTGCCTCTCAGCGCCTGCCGGGAGGCTCTCCGCTCCGGGGTCCTCACCGAGGTCCCCATCCGGGATTTCCACCTGGCCCGGGAAATCTGCATCCTCCACACCCCGGATTTCTCCCGCCCGGAGCTGCTGGAGGAGCTGCGGCGGATCTATCTGGCCGGCGGCTGACGCCGGCCGTTTCTTTTTCCGCTCCGCAAAGGTTCTTTGCTTTACAGCCTGCGGGGGCCGTGATACCCTGGAAGGGAAGGGAGGCGCCATTGATGAACGACATCGCAAAAAACATCCGCCTTTTCCGGAGCCGGGAAGGGCTGACCCAGGAGGACCTGGGAGGACGGCTCCAGGTGACCCGCCAGACCGTTTCCAGCTGGGAGCGGGGCCAGAGCCTCCCCGATGTGGAGATGCTGGCCCGGATCGCCGGGGCCCTGGGGGTGGGAATCACCCAGCTGATTTACGGGGAGCAATACGAAAGCGAATACGCCCGGGGGCGGGACCGCCGGATCCGGGCGGCCCTGCTGCTGGGGGGCGCCCTGGCCCTGGCCCTTCTCCTGGCCCTCGGGATGGAGGAAGCGGCCCGGGACGCCTACTACCGCTTTGACATCACCCCCCTCCGGGTCTTTTATCCGGCGCGGATGGCCTGCTTCCTCCTGGCCGGGGCCTTTGCCCCCGCCCTGCTGGCCGTCTGGAAGGACATCCGGGTCCGCAGCCTTCGGGTCCGCCGGTGCCTGCTTCTGGCAGGCGCGCTGCTCCTCCTTCCGGGGATCGGGGCGGCCCTCTGCCTCTTTGGCCTGCCCATTGCCGGGGCCTGGACCGTCCGCCTCCTGGACGCCCCCTGGCTCCAGCTCCTGCCGGGGGTTCTTCTCTGGCTGGGGCTCAGCCGGTAGGGGGCCCCTCCCTTTCCTCCTTTTCCCCTTGATCTGATACAATACATATTATAAGGAAAAAGCCGCCTGGCGGCACCGAGCCCAGTTGGGGCAAGGATCGCCGGGCGGTCCTTTTTTGCGGGCGGGGCCTTCCCCTCAGAGCTGCCGGAAATACCCCTGGACAAAATCCCGGAACAGGGCGGCGGCCGGGGAAAGGTACCCCTCCCGCCAGGAGAGGTTGATGTACCGCCGGCAGCGGGGGAAGGAAATGGGCACCAGGGCGATGCTGCCGGTTTTCATCCCGCTCCAGGTGACCCGGGGGATGAAGGAGATGCCGATGCCCGCCCGGATCAGCTCCCGCACCGTTTCCGGGCTGTCGCTTTCCAGGATCACCGTGGGCTCGAAGCCCGCCATCCGGCAGTACAGGTCGGTGATGGTGCGCAGGCTTTTCCCCCGCTGCAGGCAGATGAATTCCTCCCCCGCCACCTCCCGCAGGTCGATGCTCTCCTTCCGGGCCAGGGGGTTGGCTTCGGGCAGCGCCAGGAGGATCTCCTCCTCGATGAGGGTGGCCTCGTTCTCCCCGGTGCAGGGCTGGATGGAGGAAAAGAGGGAGAGGTCGCAGCTGCTGTGCCCCCGGGCGCCCAGGTCCTCCTGGACGATGCGCAGGCGGATGGAGGGGTGCTCCCGCTTGAAGCGCATCACCAGCTGGGGCAGCAGCTTGGAGGCGGCGTAAAGGGAGATGGTGACGCTGCTGCTGTTCCGTTCCAGGGCGTCGTCCAGCTCCCGGCGGATGTCCTCCACCTCCTGAAGGACCCGCCCGGCGTGGCGCAGCACCATCTCCCCGTATTCATTGAGGCGGATGTTCTTCCCGGACCGCTGGAACAGCTCCACCCCCAGCTCCGCCTCCAGGCCGGCGATGGTGCGGCTCAGGGAGGGCTGGGCCACATGGAGCTCCTCCGCCGCCCGGGTGATGTGCTGCAGCTCCGCCGCCTTCTTGAAATAGGCCAGGGTGTGGATGTCCATTTCCGCCCATCCTTTCATAACAAAAAAGATATGTATATGTAACAAAGTATATATTGGACGCTATCAAAAGTCAATGCTATGATGGACTTAATACTCAGCGGCGTAAGCAGGCTGCGGGAAAGGAAGGGAATTCTTTATGATTTGGGACAAGGAGCGGCGCTCGAAGCAGGAGCGGATGGCCGGGGTGAAGCAGTACACCGACGGCGGCAAGGTGATCGAAACGGAATCCATCGTGCCCTTTTTGGAGGGCGTGATCCACCCCGGCGACCGGGTGGTGCTGGAGGGCTGCAATCAGAAGCAGGCCGCCTTCCTGGCCGGCGCCATGACCCGGCTGGACCCGGCCAAGGTCCACGGCCTCAATATGATCATCCCCTCCATCTCCCGGGACGAGCACCTGGACCTGTTTGAGAAGGGGATCGCCGAGGAGATCAACTTCGCCTTCGCCGGGGTGCAGAGCCTGCGGCTGGCCCAGATGCTGGCGGAGGAAAAGCTGCGCATCGGCGCCATCCACACCTACCTGGAGCTCTACGGCCGGCTGTATGTGGACCTGACCCCCAACATCTGCCTCATCGCCGCCGACAAGGCGGACCGCAGCGGCAACCTTTACACCGGCTACAACACCGAGGAAACCCCCATGCTCACCGAGGCGGCCGCCTTCAAAAGCGGCATCGTCATCGCCCAGGTCAACAGCATCGTGGAGGAAAGCGAGCTGCCCCGGGTGGATATCCCCGGCGGCTGGGTGGACTATATCGTCAAGGCCTCCGAGCCCTACCCCATGGAGCCCCTGTTCACCCGGGACCCGGCCAAGATCCAGGACGCCCACATCCTCATGGGCATGATGGTCATTAAGGGCATCTACGCCAAGCACGGCGTCACCAGCCTCAACCACGGCATCGGCTATAACGGCGCCGCCATTGAGCTGCTGCTGCCCACCTTCGGCAACTCCCTGGGCCTCAAGGGCAAAATCTGCACCCACTGGGTGCTGAACCCCCACCCCACCCTGATCCCCGCCATCGAGGACGGCTGGGTGAAGCAGGTGTGCGCCTTCGGCGGCGAGCTGGGGATGGACCGGTACACCGCCGCCCGGCCCGACATCTTCTTCACCGGCCCCGACGGCTCCCTGCGCTCCAACCGGGCCGCGGCCCAGGTGGCCGGCCTCTACGGCATGGACCTTTTCCTGGGGGGCACCCTCCAGATGGACTATGTGGGCAACAGCTCCACCGTCACCAGCGGCCGCCTCAGCGGCTACGGCGGCGCCCCCAACATGGGCAACAGCACCGGCGGCCGCCGCCACACCACCAAGGCCTGGCTGGATATGGCCCCCCTGGGCGGCTCCATGGCCTCCGGGCGCAAGCTGGTGGTGCAGATGATGAAGAGCCGCAGCAAATTCGGCCCCGGCTTCGTGCCGGTGCTGGACGCGGTGGAGATCGGCAAAAAGGCCGGCATGGCCGCCGCCCCGGTGATGATGTACGGCGAGGACGTCACCCATGTGGTCACCGAGCAGGGCATCGCCTACCTCTACCAGGCCCAGAACGCCGAGGAGCGCACCCGCCTCCTGGGCGCCGTGGCCCAGGGGACCCCCATCGGGGACCTGGTGAGCCAGGCCCAGATCGCCCAGCTGCGGGCCGCCGGCAAGGTGGCCTATCCCGAGGACCTGGCCATCTCCCCCGACGCCGCCAACAAGGACCTGCTGGCCGCCAAGTCCCTGGAGGAGATCGCTGAAATCTCCGGCGGGCTGTACCAGGTGCCGGACCGGTTCAAGAAAAAACCGGAATAACCCGGGCCGGCGGAAGGAGGAGCGACCATGAACATTCAACCCATTGTCACACACCATTTTGTGAAAAGCGAGGACCTGAACCACCACGGGACCCTCTTCGCCGGCAGGACGGCGGAGTGGTTTGTGGAGGCGGGACTCATGTCGGCGGCGGTCTACCTGCCGCCGGAGAACATCGTCTGCGTCAAAATCCACGGGATGAATTTCCGCCGCCCCATCCCCCTGGGGGCGGTGGTGGAGCTGGTGAGCCGGGCCGTCCTGGCCGGGAGGACCAGCGTGGTATCCCACATCCGGCTGACCCTCCAGGGGGAGGAGGTGCTGGACGGCTTCATCACCTTTGTCAACGTGGGGAAGGACGGCCGTCCGGCGCCCCACGGCCTCACCCTGGAGGCCTCCACCCCGGAGGAACAGGCCCTCCAGGAGCGGGCCGGGAGCCTGCCCCGGGACTGACCCGGGACGGCGGCGCCCCCAGGCGCCAAAGACCTTTATGAGAAAACCATTCAGATGGGAGGAATTCCATTGGCAACACGCAAGCAGGAGCAGCTGCTGGAGCTGAAAACCAGGCTCCGGCAGGGGGGCGGCGAAAAAGCTGTGGAAAAGCAGCACGCCGCCGGCAAGCAGACCGCCCGGGAGCGGCTGGAAAAGCTCTTCGACCCCCAGAGCTTTGTGGAAACGGGGCTCTTTGTCAAGCACCGCTGCCAGAACTTCGGCATGGAAAAGAAGGAAACCCCGGGGGAAGGGGTGGTCACCGGCTACGGCACCATCGACGGCCGCCTGGTCTACGCCGCCGCCCAGGATTTCACCGTCATCGGCGGTTCCCTGGGTGAGATGCACGCGGCCAAGATCGCCGCCGCCCAGGAGGCCTCCCTGAAGGTGGGCGCCCCCATGATCTGCATCAACGACTCGGGCGGCGCCCGCATCCAGGAAGGGGTGGACGCCCTGGCGGGCTACGGCCGCATCTTCTACAACAACACCATGGCCTCCGGCGTCATCCCCCAGATCAGCGTCATCATGGGGCCCTGCGCCGGCGGGGCGGTCTATTCCCCCGCCCTCACCGACTTTATCTTCATGGTGAAGGGCACCGGGCAGATGTACATCACCGGGCCCCAGGTCATCAAGTCGGTCACCGGCGAGGCGGTGACGGCGGAGGAGCTGGGGGGCGCCATGGCCCACAACAGCGCCAGCGGCTGCGCCCATTTCGCCGCCGACAGCGAGGACGACTGCATCGCCCAGATCCGCCGCCTCCTCAGCTTCCTGCCCCAGAACAACATGGACCCGGCCCCCGTCTACCCCTGCGGCGACGACCTGAACCGGGAGGACGAGGCTCTCAACGACCTGGTCCCGGAAAGCCCCAACAAGTCCTACGACATGATGGACGTCATCCGCTCCATCGCCGACAATGGCGACGTGTTCGAGTACCAGCAGCATTACGCCTGCAACATCATCACCGCCTTCATCCGCCTGGGGGGCAAAAGCGTCGGCGTCATCGCCAGCCAGCCCAAATTCATGGCCGGCTGCCTGGACATCAACGCCTCGGATAAGGCCTCCCGCTTCATCCGCACCTGCGACGCCTTCAATATCCCCCTCCTCACCCTGGAGGACGTCCCCGGCTTCCTCCCCGGCACCCAGCAGGAGCGGGGCGGCATCATCCGCCACGGCGCCAAGATGCTCTACGCCTACAGCGAGGCCACGGTGCCCAAGGTGACGGTGATCACCCGCAAGGCCTACGGCGGCGCCTATATCGGGATGTGCTCCAAGCACCTGGGAGCGGATATGGTTTTCGCCTGGCCCGACGCGGAGATCGCCGTCATGGGGGCCGACGGCGCGGCCAACATCATCTTCTCCAAGGATATCAAGGCCGCAGCGGACCCGGCGGCGGAGCGGGCGGCCAAGATCGCCCAATACCAGGACACCATGATGAACCCCTATGTGGCGGCGGCCCGGGGCTATGTGGACGACATCATCCTCCCCAGCGAAACCCGCAAATACCTTATCAGCGCCTTTGACGCCCTGGCGGGCAAGCACGCGGACAGGCCGCGCAAAAAGCACGGCAACATCCCGCTGTAAGGGAGGGCCGGACCATGTTTGAGAACTTCCCCAGCGGACTGCTGGCCCTCCTGATCCTGGCTGCGGCCCTGGCCCTTGTGGTGGCGCTGCAGCGGCGGGGCGCCCGGGCCCAGGCCCCGGAAGAGGCCGCCCCGGCTCCCGCCCATCCCGCGGCCTCGTCCCAGCCCGCGCCCCAGGCTGCCCCGGACGCCGACCTGGCGGTTCTGGCGGCGGCGGCCATCGCCGCCTATCTGGGAACCAGCGCCGACCAGCTGGTGGTCCGGAGCATCCGCCGCATCGCCCCAAGCGAAACCCCCTGGATCCAGGCCGGCCGCACCGGCTCCATCCGATAAACAAAAGGAGGCCCCGTCCATCGCGGGCCTCGATCAACAGTGAGGTGTAAACAACCATGAGCATCAAGAGATTCCGCATCGTTCTGGACGGCGTCCCCCATGAGGTGGAGGTGGAGGAGCTGGGAAGCGCCCCCTCCTCCCCTGCGGCTCCTGCGGCCGCACCGGCAGCGGCGCCGGCCCCTGCCCCCGCTCCCGCACCGGCGGCCCCTGCCCCCGCTCCCGCACCGGCGGCCCCCGCGCCTGCCGCGCCGGCTTCCTCCGGCGGCGGCGATGCGGTGACCGCCCCCATGCCGGGCACCATCGTCAACGTGCCCGTCGCCCCCGGCCAGGCGGTGAAGCAGGGCCAGGTGCTGGCGGTGCTGGAAGCCATGAAGATGGAGAACGAGATCGTCGCCCCCCGGGACGGGGTTGTGGCGTCGGTCGCGGCGAAAAAAGGCGACTCGGTGGCCTCCGGCGATCTGCTCCTTACCCTTCAGTAATCTCCTGGCTGTCCCTGTCCCCGGCAGGCCCTGGGCCATCCCGGAGCCGCGGCCCCAGGGCTATGGGCGAAAAAAGCAAGACCCCGGGAATCCCTCCGCGTCCGGCGGCGGGGTTCCCGGGGCCTTTTTCTTCGGATTTTTGGGGACGCTCAGCCCAGGGCCACATCCAGCACCATCATCACCAGGAAGCCTGCCAGCACCCCCATGGTGCCGCTGTTGCTGTGCTCCCCCAAATGGGCCTCGGGGATCAGCTCCTCCACCACCACATAGATCATGGCCCCGGCGGCAAAGGCCAGGAACCAGGGCATGAGGGGGGCCACCTGCCCTGCCACCAGCACGGCGATCACCCCGCCGATGGGCTCCACCGCGCCGCTGCCCGCACCCAGCAGGAAGCACCGGCGGCGGCTCATCCCCTCCTGGCGCAGGGGGAGGCTCACCGCCGCCCCCTCGGGGAAGTTCTGGAGCCCCATCCCCAGGGCCAGGGCCAGGGCGCCGGCCAGGGTCACCGCCCCCTCCTCCCCCTGGGCGGCCATGGCGAAGGAAAGGCCCACCGCCATCCCCTCGGGGATGTTGTGGAGGGTCACCGCCAGCACCAGCAGAACGTTTTTGGGCAGGCGGCTGGGCAGGCCCTCCGCCTCCCGGCTGCCGGGGTGGAGGTGGGGCAGGAAGGTATCCAGCCCCAGCAGGAACAGGGCCCCCAGCAGGAACCCGCCCGCCGCCGGGAGCCATCCCGGCTGGCCCATCTCCTGGGCCATCTCGATGGCGGGGTTCAGGAGGCTCCAGACGCTGGCGGCGATCATCACCCCGGCGGCGAAGCCCAGGAACACCCGCTGGATGGCGGGATTGATCTCGTCCCTGAAGAAAAACACCATGGCGCTCCCCGCCGCCGTGGCCAAAAAGGTGAAGCCGGTGCCCAGCAGGCAGAGGAGCAGCGGAGAATGAGCGAGGTCCATAAAGCAATCCTTTCTTTTTTCGTCCGTGAGAGAAGCGCCTACATGGCGGTAGGTTGTGTCCCGCTCCCTGAGCATATCACTTGGGATTCAGAAGGCGCATTTTTTATCCGTCCAAGCTGAGCGGCGCACTCATTTGCGCTTCTGCGTCCGCAGCTAACGTCATTGCCAGCGGGGGCTACCCCGCCGTCACTTTCCCCATCAAAAGAAAGTGGCCAAAGAATCCGCTGCGCGGGGCCTCTTTCTGATATTACTTCGGTCGGGCCGGAAGTCCGGGCTTCACTTTCTCTACCGAGAGAAAGTGACAAAGAGCCGGGGGAAACCCCTGGACCCCTTTTTTCTACTCCGCCGGGTTTTTTCTCAATCAGATTACTCCGGTCGGACCGTAGGTCCGGGCATCACTTTCTCTGCCGAGAGAAAGTGACAAAGAGCGGCCGGGGAGCCCCCCGGGCCCCCGTGCAGGGCGACAGCCTTCCAGCGGGGGA
>CAJFUT010000099.1 GCA_904420255.1 uncultured Angelakisella sp.
CCCAATCCCATGGTGGCGTATGATACCCCGGATTTCACCGGCGAGGCGGGCTTTGCCATCACCGCCCTGCCCCAGGTGGAGGATATGACCCTGGAGAGCTGCTGGCTCATCGGCGGCACGGTGGCCCAGCTGGACTATAAAATCGAGCTGGGGATTGAGGCTTTCTTCCGTGTGGCGGTGGACACCGGGGAGGACATCAGCGGCGTCTATCTGGACAGCTGGGAGGAGGACGTCACCAGCGATATGGACGGGGTGCCGGTGCGCCACCGGGCCAGCGCCGGCGGGCCCGCCCTGGTGACCTGGAGCAAAAACGGCTATGCCTTCTCCCTTTATTTTCCCCATTCCCCCATGGGGATGGCCGGGGGGCTCACCCCCAATTTCCTGGAGGAGGTGGCGCTTTCCCCGGAGCTGGCCCCGGGCTATGTCCCGGTTTACAATGGATAAGGGAAGCGCCTGTCTTCTTGCTTTGAAAGGGGGAGCGTGGTATAATAAGCTCTTCAAGACTTATTATACCACAAGCGCAAAGCGGTTGTGGTATGGGCCATCCCCGAAGGGGACGAGGAAAAGGGCTTTGAAAAAATGGTATAATAGCCTCGCTGAGGCTATTATACCATGAGCGCAAAGCGCGAATGGGATACTGAGCCGGTGAGCAGCTGTGGTCCGGTCCCGCGCCATGGCTGGAGGCCAGGGCAGGGAAGGGAAGGGAAGGAGGACGGCCGTGGGGGAGGAGATCAGGCTCCGGGCGGCTTCGCCTGCCGACGCGGAGCAGGTGCTGGGGATTTATGCCCCTTATGTGCGGAAGACGGCAATCACCTTTGAATACGACGTACCCAGCCTGGAGGAATTCCGCCGGAGGATGGAGAACACCCTGGTGAAATATCCCTACCTTGTGGCGGAGAAAGACGGGGAGATTCTGGGCTACGCCTATCTGGGCAGCTTCAACCGCCGGGCGGCCTACGACTGGTCGGCGGAGGTCAGCATCTACCTGGGGGAGGACAAGCGGAAAATGGGCCTTGGCAGGAGGCTCTATACGGCGCTGGAGGGGATTTCCCAGGCCCAGCACATTCTCAACCTCAACGCCTGCATCGCTTACCCGGAAACGGAAGATGAATACCTGACCCGGAACAGCGTTCAGTTCCACCGGCACCTGGGCTACCGCCTGGTGGGGGAATTCCACCAGTGCGGATATAAATTCGGCAGATGGTACAATATGGTCTGGATGGAGAAGCTGCTGGGGGAGCATCCCTCCGTTCCGCTCCCCGTGATCCCCTTCCCGGACCTGGGGCCGGAGGTCCTCCGCGCCCTGGGGGTGGAGGGGCCCCGCTCCTGAGCCGGGCAAGAAAAACCCACAGCCGTCCTTTGGACGGCTGTGGGCTTTTCTTGATATTTCTGAGGGGGGGGGATCAGTCATCCCCTCCGGAAAAGGATGGCCGCCATGCCATCAGGTATTCCCCTTCGCCGGTGGCGGGATCCACCCCCTCCCGGAGGACCCGGAAGCCCTGGCTCCGGTAAAACCCCAGGGCCCCGGTGTTTTTCCGGTAGACCGAAAGGGTCAGGAGGGAGCGGCCCTCCTTGCAGCCTTCCAGCAGGGCCCTGCCGATCCCCCGGCCCTGGAAGGCGGGGTCCACAAAAAGGGCGCCGATGTGGTCCCCGTCGATGAGGCTGAGGAAGCCCAGTACCCGCCCCTCCCGGACAAAGACCCGGGTGTCGGCACGGGGAAGGATCTCGGCTTCCACCATGGGGGCGGAGGCCTCCCAGTAGGCCATGGGGATGAAGCTGTGGGCCAGGCGGCTGGCCTCCAGCCAGATTTCCATGACCCGGGGGGTATCCGCCGGGGAGTAGGGACGGATCATAGGGGGCCTCCTTATCTTGTTTTCACCAGGTTCCCCCGGATGAAAGCCATCAGTTCCTCCCGCTCCTCCTGGGAGGGGGCCCGGCCCAGATGGTCCTCCAGCCGCCGGAGGGCGGCCCCGGGGACGGTGTCCTCCCCGGCCAGGCGGCAGAGGAGCCGCTGCCGGGCGGCAAATTCCCGGAAGGCGGGCCCGTCCAGCATTTTATCGTGGTGGGCGGGGAGGTACCAGTCCGCCGCCAGCCCTTCCAGGGTGTCCAGCAGGGGCAGGAGCTTTTCGGCGGTGTAGTGCCAGGGGCTCACATACATATTGAGGTAGCTGCTGTCCCCCAGAAAGACCGCCCTGTCCTCCGGGATATGGACCAGCACCCCGTCCATGGAGTGGTCCGCGGCGTGGGGGAGAAGGCGGACGGTGACCCCGCCCAGGTCCAGCTCCCCCGGACCGTCCAGGATCAGCTGGGGCCGGGGCGGGATGAGCCGCCGGTCCTCTCCGGGGTATTCCTCCCGGATGGTATCCCGGCAGAAGGGGATCTCCAGGCCGTCGGCGATCCGGCTCTCCATGGCCTCGGTGGTCCATTCCAGCCCTTCCAGGGCCCGGAGCTGCCCGGCGGTCCTTCTGCCGCAGAGGATGGAGGCGCCCGCCGCCTGAAGGGTGGGCCCTCCCATGACATGGTCCCAGTGCCAGTGGGTGATGCAGGCCCACCGCACCGGGGGGAGCCCCAGGCCGGCCGCCTGCTCCAGCAGCCAGGCGGCATGGGCCGGGCTGTTGCCGCAGTCCACCGCCAGGGTGGCTTCCCGGCCCGCCACAAGGCCCAGGACGGGACGGTCCCCGCAGGAAACGCTGTCGGAATAATAGACGTGCTGTGTCAGGCGGTGCAGCTCCATGATGTTCCTCCTTACGTCCGGGCGGCAGGGCTTCAGTTTTCGGTTTGGAAGCCCTTGCCGATGATTTCGCTGGTGTTGGTGATCATGATGAAGGCGTGGGGCTCCACGCTGCGGACAAAGCGCCGCAGGTGCACCGCCTGCCCCCGGCTCACCACCGAAAGGACCAGGTAAATCTGATGGTGGGTATAAGCGCCGGTGGCGTTGCAGATGGTGGCCCCCCGGTGGAGTTTGTGGAAGATGAAGTCGCAGATGGGCTCGGGATTTGTGCAGATGATGTGCATATATTTGCACTGGTTGATGCTTTCAATGACGCCGTCCACCAGGAAGGATTTCATCAGAAGGCCCAGGATGGAGAAAAGCCCCGTCTGGATGCCGAACACAAAGCAGGCGGAGGCGGCCACCAGGAAGTCCGCCAGCATCAGGGCGGCGCCGATGTTGATGGAGGTGTACTTTTTCAGCAGCATGGCGATGATGTCGGTGCCGCCGGAGGAGGAGCCGATATTAAAGAGGATGGCGGAGCCCAGGGCCGGCAGCCCCACGGCAAAGATCAGCTCCAGCAGAGGCTCGCTGGTGAGGGGAGCCTCCATGGGGACGGCCCGTTCCAGGACCCAGATGATCACCGACATGAGGGTGCTGGAGTAGACGGTGGAGAGGCCGAACCGCCGGCTCAGGAAAAGAAAGCCCACCGCCAGCAGGATCATGTTGAAGAGAAAGACCAGGGTGCCGGTGGAGATATTCGGCAGGAAGCTGCTCACCACAATGGCGATGCCGGTGACGCCGCCGATGGTGAAGTTGTTGGGCATCCGGAAAAAATAGGTCCCCAAGGAGATGAGGGCGGTGCCCAGGGTGATCAGCAGGGGGTCACGGATTTTTGGATCGAGTTTCTGAAGCTTTTCTCTCATAGCGATAAAACCTCTTTTTGAGGGCGGCATATGCTTGGCCCGGGCGGGGGATCCGTCCGGGAGTGGGAATGTCCCAACCGCCCCCTTTGGGTATTATAGCGCGTTTCAAGAATGAGTCAATGCAAATATTGGCGGTTTTTGCAGGAGTTTTTGCAGATCAGCCCTTTCCCGCTGGGGCTTGCCCCCGGGACGGCCGTTTTTTGCGCTTTTTGCGCACCGAAAAGCCGAAGGTCCCCAGCCGCTTCCCAAGGGCATAGTATTCCCCGTGGGCATAGGCCGCCAGGCCGCAGCGGTCCAGCCGCAGCTTCCCCCCGGCGTCCAGCAGCTCCTCCTCCACGTCCACCGCCACCACGTCGGCCAGAAAAAGGTCGTGGCTCCCCAGGGGCACCACGTCAAAGACCCGGCATTCCAGGCTCACCGGGCTTTCCCCCAGAATGGGGCAGGAAAGCTCTTTGGCGGGGAGGGGGGTGAGGCCCAGATGGGCGAATTTGTCCACGTCCCGGCCGGAGCGGACGCCGCAGAAATCGGCGGCCCGGGCCAGGGCGGCGGTGGTGAGGTTGATGGCGAACTGGCCGCTCTCCTTGATGAGGCCGTAGGAATACCGCTGGGGCCGCACCGAGATGTAGGCCCGGGCCGGGTCGGAGCAGACGTTGCCGGTCCAGGCCACGGTGATGAGATTGGGCCGCTCCATGGTGCCGCAGGTGACCATGACGGGAGGGACCGGGGCCACCAGGGTCCCGGGGCGCCAGACGATCTTGCTCATGGAAAAAACACATCCTTTCCTGTTTCACCGGGAGGACGGGCCGGTTTCCGGGCCGCCGCATTCCCTGGAAAAGCCGTGGTGGAGCATCCGCACAATGGAGGAAACCAGCAGCAGCGCCACCGCCACCGTCCCGGCGATGCCGAAGGTGTGGATGCCGGTGGAGAGGAACATCTGGGTATCCCCGGCCAGGCAGTATTCCATGGTGTAGTAGATGCCGCCGCCGGGGACGAAGGGGAAGATACCCGCCAGCAGGAAGCCGGTGGCGGGGGCCTTGAAGACCCGGGCCATGATTTCGGCGTAGACCGCCACGGTGATGGAGCCAAAGAAGTACTGGACGATATCGCTGCCGGTGGGAGCCGCCAGAAGGTAAACCGCCCAGCCCACAGCGCCCCCCAGGGCGGAGAAGATCAGGGGCAGGCCCCGCTGGTTGAAAATGAGGCAGGCGGCAAGGCAGGCCGCGAAGGCGTAGAAGCAGGGGAGAAGAAAGTCCCGGAGAAATTCCATCACAGCGCACCTCCCAGATATCTGGCCAGGGCCAGGGCCATGCCGGCCCCCAGGGCGATGGCGGTGGCGGTGAGAAGGGAATCCGCCAGCTTGGTGATGCCGGAAAAAAGGTCCCCCGCCAGCAGGTCACGCATGAAATTGGTAATGGCCACCCCTGGCACAAGGCCCATAAAGGCGCCGATGATGATTTTATCCAGCTGCCGCCCCAGTCCCAGCTCCACACCTGCCACGGCGGTGAGGGCTGCCAGAAAGCTGCAGGCGGTGGTGACGAAGAAGCTGTTGGCACGCAGCCCCTCCAGAAAGTATTTGGAGAAGCAGATGACGCATCCTGCCGCCAGGGCGCAGAGGGCGTCCCGCCAGCCGCCGCCAAAGAGCAGGGTGAAAAAGGCTGCCACAAAGGCGAAGCCCCCCAGCCGCCGGAGGTAGGTAGGTCCGGGCTCCCGGCTTAGGGCCTCCAGCTCCCGGTCCACCAGAGACAATTCCGGCGGCTGGCGGCAGACCCGGCGGCAGAGGTCGTTGAGCCGGGCCACCCGGTGCAGGTCGGTGCCCCCCTGGTAAAGCCGCCGCACCCGGGTGTGGGAGTGGCCCTCCGGGTCGCAGATGGAAACAATGAGCAGGCTGGGGATGGCAAAGACCTCGGTGCGGTCCGCCCCGTAGGCCCGGCAGAGGCGCAGGAGGGAATCCTCCACCCGGTAGGCTTCGGCGCCGCTCTGGAGGAGCAGCAGCCCCAGGGTGGAGGAGGTATTGAGCAGGGAATCGTAATCCATGTTGGGGAAAGGCCTCCTTTGAGGAAGGAAGATTTGGTGAAAAGTGGAAAAGCTTTACACAACCTGGAACAGGAAAAATTTCAGATAATTGGTTTCCGGCACGTTCCAGAGGATGGGATGGTCGGGGGACTGCTGCCGCGCCTCGATCTGCCGCAGCTCCACGGCGGCGTCCCGGGCGGCGGAGCGGAGCATTTTGCGGAACATCTCCTCGGTGGCGAAGTGGGAGCAGGAGCAGGTGGCAAGGTACCCGCCCCGGGGCAGCAGCTTCATGGCGCGGTAGTTGATCTCCTTGTAGCCCCGCATGGCGTTTTCCGCCGTTTTCCGGGATTTGGTGAAGGCCGGCGGGTCCAGGATGATGAAGTCGTAGGGGGCCTTCCCCGGGGCGGCCTCCAGGGCGGGCAGCAGGTCGAAGATATCCGCCTCCATGGGGGTGACGATCTGGGAAAGGCCGTTGAGGGCGGCGTTTTCCCGCACCATCTCCACCGCCGCTGCGGAAACGTCCACCGCCGTCACCGAGAGGGCCCCGCCCCGGGCGGCGTTGAGGGCGAAGGAGCCGGTGTGGGTGAAGCAGTCCAGCACCCGGCGTCCCCGGCTCAGCCGGGCCACCGCCTGGCGGTTCAGCTTCTGGTCCAGGAAGAAGCCGGTTTTCTGGCCGTTTTCGAAGTCCACATGGTAGCGGACGCCGTTCTCGGTGATGACCGTCCGGGTGGAATCCGGCTCCGGCAGCCCGGGGATGGGGAAAAAGCCCTTTCCCTCCTCCATCCCCTCCAGCCGCCGGATGGCCACGTCGTTGCGCTCGTAGACCCCCCGGATGTCCTCTCCCTCCTCCCGCAGAAGGCGGCAGAGCAGGGGGAACAGGAGGCCCTTCCGCTTTTCCATCCCCAGGGAGAGGGTCTGGGCCACCAGAATCTCCCCGAAGCGGTCCACCGTCAGCCCGGGGAAGGAATCCGCCTCCCCGAAAATCAACCGGCAGCAGCCGTACTGGTCTCCCATCACCGCCTTGCGGTAGTCCAGGGCGTAGCGCAGCCGCCGCTCCCAGAAGGCTTCGTCAAAGCGGTCGTTGGCGTTGCGGGAAAGGACCCGCACCCGGATTTTGCTGGTGAGGTTCACAAAGCCGGTGCCCAGGTATTTCCCGCCCTGGCTCACCACGTCGGCCAGCTCCCCGTCCTCCGGGGGGCGGTCCCAGGAGAGGACCTCCTCCCCGTATACCCAAGGATGCCCCCCCAGGAGGGCCCGCTCCCCCTTGGGGGTCACTGTCCCCCGGGGATAATCCCGCTGCTGTTTCATGGCTGTTCGATTCCTTTCTTCTGTGTCCCAAAGCAGGCGGCCTGGATGACCTCCGCCGCCCCCAGGAGGCCCAGCAGGTCCTCCCGGTCAAACCGCCCCTTCCGGGGGCTGTCCAGGTCCAGCACCCCTGCCACCCGGCCCGAGGGGTCAAAGAGGGGGAGCACCAGCTCGGAGCGGGAGGCCCCGTCGCAGGGGATGTGGCCGGGGAAGGCGTGGACGTCCGGCACCAGCTGAGGCTGCCGGCTGGCCGCCGCCGTGCCGCAGACCCCCTTTCCCCAGGGGATGCGGACGCAGGCGGGCTTCCCCTGGAAGGGCCCCAGCACCAGCTCTTCCCCCCTAGCCAGGTAGAATCCCGCCCAGTTCAGCTCCGGCACCCCGTCCCAGATGAGGGCGGCGGCGTTGGCCAGGTTGGCGATGCAGTCCGGTTCCCCCTCCAGAAGGGCGGCCAGCCGCTCCCGGAGCAGAGGATAGAGCCGTTCCTTTTCCCGGGGCCACAGGATTTCCTCATAGCTCATGGCGCTTCCTCCCCGGTGCGGCTTTCCAGAAATTCCTCCACCGCCCGGTTGTAGGGCCCGGGGTTCTTCTGGGCGATAAAGTGGTCCCCGGGGATCAGCGCCAGGCGGCTGCCGGGGATCTGCCGGTGGATCAGCCAGGTGTGCTCCTCCTTGATCATGTCGCCGGTGCCGGCGATGACCAGGGTGGGGACCCGGATGGCCCCCAGGGCCTCCGGGAGAATATGGGGCTCCTTCACCATCAGGCGCA
>CAJFUT010000100.1 GCA_904420255.1 uncultured Angelakisella sp.
CCGACTGGTTTTGGCCGTGGGGTTTCCAAAGGGGTGCCCCCTTTGGTCAGTCTTTGGTTACTTTCTTCTGACGAAGAAAGTAACATCGTCGGCGTTGCGCTGCGAGCGGAACAAAAATAGGAAGAAGGCGCTACGCTGGAGAAAAGAGGTTGCGGGCTGCGCCCGCTTATTCCAGGATATAAATATCCACCCACCGCACGCTGTTGAGCTTGCTCTCCTCGTAGGTGTCGTAGAAGAGGTCCACGTCGATGAGGCCGTCCACCAGGCCGGAGCCGGTGTCGTTGGCCACGGCGTAGCCATAGATGAAGCTGCCGCTGGAGGAGCGGATATACAGCTTGGAGCCGTAGGGGATTTCCTCCGGGCGCACCGCCACGGTGCCGGCGGTGCAGTTATAGACCCCGGTCTTGTACTGGGAGATGTGGGAGCCGGCCCCCCAGGCGTTGCCCGCCCGCCAGTAGCCGGTGGCCTTCTGCTCCCGGAGCACCGCCTTGTAGGTGATGGGGATGCCGTTCTCGTCCAGGGGGTACTCGTCCGACCAGTCCAGGTTGGAGATGGCGGCGGTGAGGGCCCGGGTCTGGGAGGCCATGGCGGCGGTGAGGACCTGGGGGTCCTCGGCGTACTGGGCGTCAAAGAGGGCCACCATCCGGTCGTAATCGTCCCCCTCCCGGGTCTGGTAATAGGTGTAGGTGACCCGGCCCATGTAGGAATCCTTCCGCACCAGGAGGTACTTGTCCTCGGTGCCCGCCACGATGCAGGGGCAGAGGACCATGGTGATGTCCTCGCCGTTGATGTTCAGGTCAAACTGGATGTTGGGCCGGTCGGCGGGGTCCTCGGTCCACTGGGGGTTCCGAAGCTCGGCGGCGTCGGCCATCATCTGGCGGAACTGGTCCAGCAGCTGGGCGTTTTCCGCCCGGTCCAGGTAGATGGCGGGGCGGTCCCCGTCCACCACCATGCTCACCACGGCGGCGTCAAAGAGGGGCAGGTCCAAAAGGTCCCCGATCTTCTGGAAGGCGGCGTCGGTTTCCAGGGGGAGGCTCTGGGGCCCCTCCCCGGTGTAGACCCGCAGGCCCCCGGTTTTTTCCAGGCGGAATTCCTGCCCCGGCCCCAGCAGCTCCTGGGCGGGCCAGAAGGTGATGGCGGTGTTGCCGTCCTCCCATTCCCCCCAGAGGGTGGGGACCTCGGCGCCGTCGGTGAGCTTCTCATAAAGCCGGAAGGAGCCGTCGTCATAGAGGTGGAGATAGAACCGCTCCTCCCCGGTGTCCAGCTGCATATACCGGTGGACCGGCTCCATATCGGAGAAATCCGGGGCCTCCACCTCCCAGGAGGTGAGGGAGCCGTCCTCCTCCGCCAGGTAATAGCGGCGGTCGGTTTCCCCGCTGTCCCAGGAGACCCCCGCCCAGAGGGCGGTGATATTTTCCACATCCAGGTCCGGGTCCCGGAGGTAAAAGACCAGCTTCCCGTCCTCCCGGCAGGCGGAAAGGTCCTGGACGCTGTGGCCGCTCCATTCCAGCTCCTCGGGGGCGGTGTCCCAGTCCCCCTGGGCCGCCAGGGTGGTGCGCAGCCCCTGGGGGTCGGAGAAGGCCAGCTCCCAGGCGGCCTCCCCGGCGGGGAGCTGGGGCTGGAAGGAATCGTCCTCCAGGGTCAGCCGCAGCCGGCCACCGGCGTAGGCCTCCGCCCGGAGGCCCTCCCCCTCCAGGACCATGAGGGGGGCGTCCCACCCCAGCTCCTCCCACCACTGGGGCTCCGGCTCCGGGGCGGAGGATTCCGAGGACGGGGCGGGGGCGGGGCCGCTCCCACCGGAACAGGCGCAGAGGATCATGCACAGGCCAAGGGCCAGCGCCGCGGCCCGGGTGATTCGGTTCAAAAACATTCTCCTTTCAAAGGCGCAGCGCCTTCTGCTGTCTTGGATTTGCTGGCAGCGCCAGAGTTCCTTTTGCTGCGTTGCGCCTTATTCTATTTTAGATCAGCTATCTGCGCTGGGATTTATTTTAGATTGTGCCATGAGTAATGGAGAGGTTTGAGAGTTTGTCAGGCAGAAGCCCGAGCCCCGTGTCGCCACTTTCTTGATCAAAAGAAAGTGGCCCAAGATTGACCGGGGAGGCCCCTGGACCCCTCTAAGGCGACAGGCTGTGCAGGGGGGCTGCGGCTTGGCCCGCCACTGGTTTCGTGGACGGTTCCAGGCTGCCTTTTGGGCCCCATTTCCCACACCCTAACCAGGGGGGCAGGGTCAGCCCAGAACCGGCC
>CAJFUT010000101.1 GCA_904420255.1 uncultured Angelakisella sp.
AGCCTTCCAGCGGGGGATGTCGGCCCGTCCCGCCCGCTGTTCGCGGCGGAGTCCGGGCCTCCACTGGCCCCCTGGTAGGGCTGGTGCAGTCCGCCGGGCCCCGGCCCGCCAGAGAGCGGGGCACAAGCTTTCGCTGCGCAAAACCTATCTCACGGACTTGAAAGCGAGCTCCGGCCCGCCAGAGAGCGGGGCACGATCTTCCGCGAAACCGAATCTTCTCTCACGGACCTGGCCGCCCCGGCCTGCCGGGCCCGCAACCGGCGGTTGACAAAAAGGAAAGGATTGGTTGGTTGCCATCCCCGCCCTGTCTGATAGAATAAAGGGGAAAGGAGTGATGGCCCCGTGCTGGGAAAAGAGATTCAGAAGCTGCGCCGGAGCCGCGGCCTCTCCCAGGAGAAGCTGGCGGAACAGATGGAGGTGAGCCGCCAGGCCATCTCCAAATGGGAGAGCGGCGCCGCCGTCCCCGAGGTGGAGAAGCTGATCCAGCTGGCCCGGCTTTTCGGGGTGTCGGTGGACCGGCTGCTGGGGCTGGAGTCCTCAGAGCAGGAGGCCCCGCCGGATGCATTGCCCGGCGCTGCCGCCCCTGGAAGCCTTTCGGACGACACGCCAGCGGGGGCTGCCCCGCCGCCCGGGGCGGAAAGCTTTACCCGAGATCAGGCTACCGAGCTAGGAACTGCCGCCCCTGACAGCCTTTCGAACGATATGCCCGCGGGTGCCACCCCGCCGCCTGGGGTCACCGGGGAGCAGTTCCGGGTGCTGGAGGGGATGGTGGCGGACCTGGCCCGGGAGCAGCACCTCCGGGAGCGGCGCCAGCGCCGCCGGGGGCTGCTCAAGGGGGCCCTCCTCCTCTGCGTCCTGGCGGCGGCCGCCATGGGGGCATGGAGCAAGATTTCCTCGGTGGAGGGCCAGGTCCGGGGGCTGTGGAACGGCCTGGATAACCTCTCCCGGAACCTTTCCGCCCAGGTGGATTCCATCGCCGGCCAGGTGCGGGAGGGGCTGGAGGAGCAGGCCAGCCTGGCGGCGGATTACCAAATCGTCCTCCTGGAGGCGGACCTGGAGGCCCGCACCGCTACCTTCCGCCTTTCGGTGACCCCCAAGACCTGGAAAGAGGGGATGGGGGTCCAGTTCCAGCTGGCGCAGGACGGCCAAACCACCCTTCTGGACGCTGCGCCGGGGGAGGGCACCTCCTTCCAGGCCGAGGCGGTGGTGCCCTGGGGCGGGGAAGCTATCCTTTCGGTGGTGTTCACCGACCCGGAAAGCGGCCAGCGCCAGACCCAGGTGCTGGATTCCATCCGCGACCTGGAGGTCAACCTGGCCCTGGATGTGAACTCCGGCTTTTACGGCACCGTTTCGGTCCCCGGGGATGGAACATTGCGGTTCCGGGGAAAGGTGGAGCTGTGGTGCGACTTTTATCCCACCTATATCGACGGCGTTCTCCTGGCGGAGAATTACCCCGTTTCCGCCCGGGCGGTGGTGCTGGTGGACGGGGTGGAGATGGATTCCGCCCCGGTAGAGCTGGTCAATAACGCCATTGGCGATGAGGGTGACTGGAACAGCAGCACCACCCTGGATTTCAACCGGGAATACACCCTGTCCCCCGGCCAGACCCTCCAGCTGGTGGTGGAGGTCACCGACGCTCTGGGCCAGACCACCCGGCAGGTTTCCGAAACTTATGCCGCCGACGCCCAGGGGACTATCCAGCCGGCGGACTGAATCTCTCAAAATCCTTTGCCAGGGACGGGAGGCCAGCCTTCCGCCCCTGTTTTTTCCTTCCCATGCAGGAAAAGAAGGGAAGATTCCCACTATATAGAAGAGAGTATCCCGCCCCTGCAATAAAAGGCGGGTTTGGTTCGTTTTTATTGTCAGAAAGGAGCGTGAAGCGCCATGAAAAAGCTGTGTTCCCGGGGGCTGGCCGCCCTGCTGGCCCTCCTGCTGCTGGCGGCCTGCGGCGCCCCGGCGGGGGAGAGCCCTTCCTCCTCCCAGTCCGCCCCGGAAGGGGAAGCGCCGGTCCCGGCGGAGGAGGCCGGGTATGAGCTGTACAGCCTCTACCGCGACGGAACCGACTATTTCTTTGACGGCGAGGGGAACCTGCTGGCCCCAGAGGACGCCTACACCGTCCTCCGCGACCTGGCCACCGGGGAGGAAAAATACCTCCTCTACACCCGCACCGAGGACACCGGGGAGGATGACGAATGGGGCGACCCCGTCACCGTGGAGTATTCCCGCCTCTGCGGCCTGGATGGGAGCGTCATCCAGGATTGGGAGCCCATGGCCTATGACAGCGCCATGGGGGGCCTGGTGATCCGCCGGGAACCCCGGGGCTTCTATGAAATTATCATGCCCGGGACGGAGGTCGAGGCCGCCCTCTGGGACACCGCCTCCGGGGAGGCGGTGGTGGAGGGGGTGGACAGCCTCCAGAGCCTGGGGAACGGCCACTTCCTGGCCCTGGACCCCTCCGGCCTGGCCCTGGGGGTGCTGGACGGGGAGGGGAATATCCTCAGCGGCTTCCCCGCCCCGGGGGAGTACTTCTATCCCACCACCGAGGACGGCTGGATTCTGGGAAACCAGCGGGATCCCTACGGCGGCGATTACGAAACCGACTATCCAGACCAGCTCATGGACGAAAACTTTGACGTCCT
>CAJFUT010000102.1 GCA_904420255.1 uncultured Angelakisella sp.
CAACATTCCTTTCCCAAAAAGGTGGTGCGTCTTGAAAAAGCAGAAGATTTCCAGCGCCTGCCTGGCGCTGGCCCTGGCGGCCCTGTGGTGCCTGGGCTTCGCCGCCCTCTGGCGCTGGGACAACAAATACACCGCCGCCCTTCCCGCCCTCCCGGGGGTCAATGTCCTGGAGGCCGGGGAGGAGGCCTCCCCCCGCTTCCTGGTGGACGGCTGGGAATACTACCCCGGCCGGCTGCTGGCCCCCGGGGATTTTGCGGGGGTTTCCCCCGCCGGCCACCTCTACGCCGGGGAGGAGCCCAACTTCTCCGCCGCCCTGGGGAGCCCCTACGGAGAGGCCACCTACCGGCTGACCCTCCGCTGGACGGGGGAGGAGCCGGTGCAGCTCTCCCTCTGGCTGCCGGAGATCCCCTCGGCGTCCCGGGTCTATATCGGCGGGGCCCTGGCCGGGGAAACCGGCTCGGTGGACCCCTACCGGCCCCTGATCCAGGACCGGGTCTATTCCTTCCAGCCGGCGGGGGAAACCGAAATCGTCATCCAGGCCGCCAACCATTCCCACTATTACGGCGGCCTCTATTACCCGCCGGCGGTGGGCTCCCCCCAGGCTGTGGCCCAAATGATCTCCACCCGGATGGCGGTTTACGGCCTCCTCTGCTTTTCCTCCCTGGCGGCGGCCCTGTCCACCCTGGGGCTCTGGGCCCTGGGGGGCCGGGAAAGGGACCCGGTGGCCCTCCTCTTCGGGCTGCTCTGCGGGGCCTTCGGGGTGCGGGTGCTCTATCCCTTCCTCCGGATGCTGGGGATCCCCTCGGTCCGGATGCTGTACGGGCTGGAGGACCTGGCCGGCGCCGGGGTGCTGCTCTGCGCCCTGGCCCTGACGGCGAGGCTCTCCCGCCTGGATTCCTCCGTCCTTTACCGCCGGGCCGTCCTCCCCGCCGGGGCCTTCTTTGGGGCGGCGTCGGTGGTTTTTCCTCTTTTTATTCTACCATACGCCACTTTTCTGATCAACTGGTACGGCGCCGCCGTGACGCTCTGGAAGCTTTTGGCATCCCTCTGGATGACTGCCGCCGCCTTTTCGGGCCTCTCCCGGTACCGGGGGGTCCTCCTCTCGGGCAGCGTCCTGTTCGGCCTGTCCCAGCTCATTTCGGCGGCTTCGGTCAACCGCTTCGAGCCCATCCGGGGGGCCTGGCCGGAGGAATACGGAGGCTTCCTGCTGGCGGCGGCCTTCGCTGTGCTCATGGCCCGGAAGGGCCGGGACCTTTCCCGGGAAAACCGCCTCCCTGGAGGCCGTCGTCCAGGAACGGCGCCGGCTCCTGGCCCAGATCGTCCACGACATCAAAAACCCGGCGGCCTCCATCCGGGGCTACACCGACCTGATCCTGAGCCAGGGGGTGGAGCTGGACGAAGAAACCCGGGAATACCTCGCCGCCATCCAGGGGCGGATGGACGTGCTGGAGGAGCATTTCCAGCTTCTGAGGGACTTTTCCCGGGACGATCCGGCCGCCGAAAAGGCGGAAGCCCTCTCCCTCAACCGGCTGCTGGCGGACTTCCACCGGCGCAACCTCCCGGACCTGGAAATGGGGGGACAAGCCTTCCTGCTGCGGCTTCCACAGGAGGAGCTGCGGGTGAGAGGCCGCAGGCGGCAGCTCTGGCGGGTGCTGGAAAACCTCTGCTACAACGCCCTTTCCTTCACCCCGGAAGGAGGACAGATCACCCTCTCCCTGGAGCGGGAGGGGGACCGGGCCCTGCTGGAGGTGGCGGACACCGGCTGCGGCATCGCCCCGGAGGACTTGCCCCACCTCTTCGAGCGGGGGTTCAGCCGCCGGAAGGACGGCCTGGGCAGCGGGCTGGGCCTTTACATCGCCCGGTCCATCGTCCTGGAGCACGGCGGGGAGATCTCCGCGGCCTCCCGGCCCGGGGGCGGCGCCCTGTTCCAGATCCGGCTGCCCATCCTGTGAGCCCCCCTGAGCCTCCCCCAGCCTTGAAGCCGGTGTCGGATTATGCTACAATAATGTAAATATCCTCCAGTATCCTCCAGGCAGCAAACGGAGGCTCATAAGAAAGCTTTCTTGTGGGCACACCGCTCAAGCCCGGAGGATTTTAGTGCCGCCCCGGGCCGGGAGGCCGGCCGGTTTGCGCGGCCCCAGGGCCGTGCCCGCTCCAAAAACGTCAAACGGGAGGTTTCAACCCAAAATGGAAGACCTGCAAAAGGTACAGCTCTTTGAAAAGCTGCCCATTCCCCGGGCCGTGCTGAATCTGGCGGTGCCCACCATCCTCAGCTCCCTGGTGATGGTCCTCTACAATCTGGCGGACACTTATTTTGTGGGGATGCTGAACGACCCGGTCCAGAACGCCGGGGTCACCCTGGCGGCCCCGGTGCTGCTGGCCTTCAACGCCGTCAACAACCTCTTCGGCGTGGGCAGCTCCAGCATGATGAGCCGGGCCCTGGGGCGCAGGGACTACGACACCGTCTACCGCAGCTCCGCCTTCGCCTTTTACTGCTGCATCGGCGCGGGGCTGCTCTTTTCCCTCCTCTGCACCATTTTCCAGGGGCCTCTGCTGACCCTGCTGGGAGCCGACACCGAAACCTGGGCCGCCACCGCCGGGTACATGAAATGGACCGTGACCTTCGGGGCTGCCCCCGCCATCCTCAACGTGGTGATGGCCTACATGGTGCGCTCCGAGGGCTCCGCCCTCCACGCCAGCGTAGGCACCATGAGCGGCTGCCTCCTGAATATCCTCCTGGACCCCATCTTCATCCTCCCCTGGGGCTTCAATATGGGAGCCGAGGGGGCGGGGCTGGCCACCTTTATTTCCAACTGCGTGGCCTGCCTTTACTTCTTCGTCCTGCTTTTTGTCCGGCGGGGCAAAACCTATGTCTGCATCCGGCCCTCCATGTTCCGCTTTGAAAAATCCATTGTGGTGGGGGTCTGCGCCGTAGGCATCCCGGCCTCCATCCAGAACCTCCTCAACGTCACCGGCATGACCGTCCTCAACAACTTCACCTCGGTCTACGGCGCCAACGCCGTGGCGGCCATGGGCATCACCCAGAAGATCAACATGGTCCCCATGCAGGTGGCCCTGGGACTCTCCCAGGGGATCATGCCCCTCATCAGCTACAACTACGCCAGCGGGAACATCAGGCGGATGAAGGATACCCTCCTTTTCGCCATGAAGATCGCCATTTCGGTGCTGGCGGCGGTGACGGTGGGCTACTCCCTGGGGGCCGGCTCCCTGATCCGGCTCTTTATGGAAAACGAGGCCATTGTGGAATACGGCACCCGGTTCCTCCGGGGGATGTGCCTCTCCCTTCCCTTCATGTGCACCGACTTCCTGGCGGTGGGTGTCTTCCAGGCCACCGGCATGGGCAGGAAAGCCCTTCTTTTCGCCATCCTGCGGAAAATCATCCTGGAAATCCCCGCTCTGGTCATTCTCAACATGATCTATCCCCTTTACGGCCTGGCCTACGCCCAGCCCACGGCGGAGATTATCCTGGCCACCGTCGCCGTCATCACCCTGGTGCGGCTTTTCAAAAAGCTGGAGGCGGCTCACCCTGTTAAAGAAGAATAACCGGCAGGAAAGCGGCCCGGGGAAAAACCCCGGGCCGTTTCTTTATCCCTTGTGATGATACAATCAGGATAAATCAGTCGTCATATTCCGCATCGTATTTCAGGATGCTGCCGGTGGCGGCGTCGATTTCGAATTCATATTCCAGCCAGCCGTCCCGGGCCTCCACCTCGTAGACCATCCGGCCGTCCTCCCGGTCCAGCTTGCACTTGACCACGGTGGCGCCGGGGGCCTTCTCCAGGGCGATGGACTCGGCCTTTTCCGTGCCGATGTAGCCGGAGGAAGGGGAGGAGCTGGAGCTGGCGGCAGCGCCGAGGGCAGAGGCGCTGGCCGTGCTGGAGGAAGCGGAGCCGGGGAGGGTCCCCACCTTGACATCCCGCTCCAGGATGGCGCCGGTTTCGGGATGGATGGTGTACTCCCCGTAGAAGCCGTCGGCGCTGAACCGCACTTCATAGGTCCGGTAGCCGTCGTCCCGGTCCAGGACGGTGGAGAGAACCTCGGCATCGGCCAGCTCTCCGGTGACCGCGGCCCCGGCCTGCTCCTCCGTGAGGGTCACGGTGCGGCTGCCCCGGTGGTCCAGGAGGGAGCTGTCAAAGTCGGTGACCTTGCCGGTGGCGGGGTTCACCTTCACCTCGTAGGACTCCTGGAGGGTGCTGTTGTAAAAATTCACCTCGTAGCGCCCGTCGTCGTATTCGGTCCAGGTCTTTTCGCTCCCCTCGGGGACGTATTGAGCAGCCAGGTCCTCCGCCTGGACGGCGGTCATGGAGCCGGCCGCCAGGGCGGTGACCGAAAGGGCGGCAGCGGAAAGGGCGGCGGCAAGGGTCAAAGCAACGGTTTTTTTCATGGATGGAATCTCCTTTCATCTTGTGGATCGTATTCTCAAGGGTTTTGTTTCCTTTGCTGTGCCCTTATTCTACCAGCGGAAAATGAGAACATCATTAAAATTTTTCCACTGCGCGGCGGCTCCCTCTGCCTTAGATTCGCGTTCACCGCTGGGATGTTTTTTAGGTTGTGCCATGGGTAATGGAGAGGTTTGAGAATTTGTCAGACAGACGTCCGACGCCTGGGTCGCCACTTTCTTGATCAAAAGAAAGTGGCCAAAGATTGACCAGGGAGG
>CAJFUT010000103.1 GCA_904420255.1 uncultured Angelakisella sp.
CATGGGCCTCATGGACCTTTCGGGGAACTGGATCAGCCGGTACTCCATCTACGACGGCCTGAACGATGAATGAAAAGGAGGAACTGCCTTATGAAGAAAGTTTTCCGCTTCGGGACGGCGCTGCTGGCGCTGCTGCTGATGCTGGCCGGCTGCCAGACCGGGGAGGCCCCGGCCTCCGGCAGCTCCCAGAGCCAGGGGGAAAGCTCCCAGAGCGCCTCTTCCGAGGCTCCGGCGGAGCTGCCCATCCCCGGCATCGACGCAGAAAATTACCCCTCCATCAACGGCTCCACCGCAAACCATCCCCTCATCTGCCGCATCTATTCGGAAATCTGCGGCGTTTCCATGGAGGACGCCGAAACCATGGTGAACCTGGACATGGGCAGCACCGGCTCCATCTGGATGAATATGATGGAAGGCTACGGCCCCGACCTCCTCATCGCCTATGAGCCCCCGGAGGAGGTGAAGGAGGAATACGCCGCCCAACTGGCGGAGCTGGAAATTGACCCCCTGGGCCGGGACGGCCTGGTATTCCTGGTCAACGCCCGGAACCCGGTGGACAGCCTCACGGTGGAGGAGCTCCAGGGCATCTATACCGGCCGGATCACCGACTGGAGCGAAGTGGGCGGGGAAGCGGGGCCCATCCAGCCCTTCCAGCGCAACGCCGACAGCGGCAGCCAGACCCTGTTTTTGAAGCTCCTCATGAACGGCCTCACCCCCATGGATCCCCCCACCGAGCTGGTCCAGGTCACCATGGGCGGCCTCATCGACGGGGTGGCCTCCTTTGACGGCTCCGGCAGCGCCCTGGGCTATTCGGTCTATTATTACGCCAGCCTTATGTACGCCAACCCTGACCTGAAAATCCTCTCGGTGGACGGGGTGGCCCCCTCGGCGGAGACCATCGGGGACGGCAGCTACCCCCTCACCAACGATTTCTATGTGGCCATCCGGGCCGACCTGCCGGAGGACAGCCCGGTGCGGGCCCTCCGGGACTGGCTCCTCACCGACGAGGGGAAGCGGCTCCTCACCGAGGAAAACTATGTCTGGGCCAGGGACGGCCTGCCCCAGGAGGCCTCCGGGGTGAATCCTTTCGCCTGACCCGGGGCGCGGAAAAGGGAGGGGCGGCCGTGGAAAGCCCGCGGCCGCCCCTCCCTTATTTGGAGGAGGCGTGGGGCCATTCCTCGTCCCCATAGCCTTCCCCCAGGGCGTCGTAAAAGATAAAATCGTCCACGTCCCCCGGGGCGCCGAACCAATCCTCCTGGCCCGGACCCCAGGCGCAAAGCCCGGGCTCCTGGTATCCTTCCCGCCGGTCCTGTTCTGGTTTTTTCGGTGTCATAAGCCGCCCCTTTCCGCGGCCGCAGATTTTTGGTTTCCCGGGCGGCCGCTTGCTGATACCTGCTATTCTATGCCGGGGCGCCGGGAAAGATGCCTGTCAGTTTAACGGTGTGCTCATAAGAAATCTTTGCCAGAAATTCTAAGAAAAAGCGGCTGTCCACGGTGTCCCATCCCTTATTTTAGGCGCTTCTTAGGCGCTTCGCGGTTTTTCCGCCGCCGCGTCAAAACCAAAGTTTTCTTATGTGCCCCCCGCTTTTCCCGGGGACGGGATTTGTGATACAATAGCTGGGAGGGAAAGGGGGAGGACCATGTATTTTCCATATGGCGAGGAGGCCACCCAGTACCTGAAAAGCAGGGACGAAAGGCTGGGAAGGGTCATCGACCAGGTGGGCCATGTCTACCGGGAGGTGGACGAGGACCTTTTCTCCGCCCTGGTCCACCATATTGTGGGGCAGCAGATTTCCACCAAGGCCCAGGCCACCGTCTGGCGGCGGATGCAGGAGGCCCTGGGGCGGGTGGACGCGGAAACGGTGTCGGCGGCCGGGGCGGAGGGGCTCCAGAAGCTGGGCATCTCCTACCGCAAGGCGGAATACATCGCCGAATTCGCGGACCTGGTGGGGCGGGGGGAGCTGGACCTGGAGGACCTCCGGGACAAAAGCGACCAGGAGGTGATCCGGCGGCTTTCGGCTCTCCGGGGGGTGGGCCGCTGGACCGCCGAGATGCTGCTCCTGTTCTGCATGGAGCGCCCCGATGTGTTCAGCTACGACGACCTGGCCCTCCAGCGGGGCCTGCGGATGGTCTACCACCACCGGCGGATCAGCCGGGAGCTGTTTGAGAAGTACCGGCGGCGGTTCAGCCCCTGGGGCAGCGTGGCCAGCCTCTACCTGTGGGCGGTGGCCGGCGGCGCCGTGGAGGGGATGCGGGACTATGCCCCGGCGAAGAAAAAGCCGGGGCCCCAAAAGCCCCGGGGAAAATAAAGCGGAGCGGCGTCTTTCGGCGCCGCTCCTTGTGCTGTTACCCGGCGTTTTTCCGGCCGAGGGCCTCCAATACCCGGAAGACCACCCCCAGGGCGGAAACCGAGGCGTGGGAAAGGTTCTC
>CAJFUT010000104.1 GCA_904420255.1 uncultured Angelakisella sp.
GCGCCGGAAAAGCTGCGTCAGAGCGTCATTGGCACTGATGAGGATGACCCTGATTTTTTTGCGTAAGGTGTTCGTATACCGCGTGCGGCGGTCCACCACCAGGCAAGGGCCTGGAGCCATTTCGCGCTCCAGGCCTTTTGCTTTGCCCAAGATTTTCGCCCGCGTCCAAAACAGAGCGAAACTGGCCGGCTGCGTCAAAATGGAAACACGTCCGGGAGGACGCCTTTTCTTTTGGCGGAGGGGGCCTTCGCTTCGGCTTCAAACCCGGCGCCGGGAGGTTATTTGCCAATCAAGTACACACAAAAGTACACATAAAATTTCATGGGCGGGCGGCCCGCCGCGAAAACGGGCAGAGGCGCCGCCCGTGAAGTTTTTGCCCATATGGGCCGTCCCGGTCCACGGGCTCAAATCTTTATGAAGATACAGACCCAGCTGGATGATCCGGCGGAAATGAGGTGTTTGGTTCTTGGCTCAGAAACAGGAAAGCGCGGCGAAGCTACTCAAACGGGGGCGCGGCTATCGCTATTCCCTGATCCTGGAGGGAATCGGGGTGGGCGCCGCGGGAGGGCTGGTAACAGTCCTTTTCCGGGTCGCCCTGGAAAAAGCGGACGCCTTTCGGGGGATGGTGGCGGGGCTGGCCGCCGGGAATCCCGCGGTTTTGGCCGGATGGTGCCTGGCCCTTCTCCTGGGGGCGGCGGCGGTGACGCTGCTCCTCCGGTGGGAGCCTCTGATCGGGGGCTCCGGCATCCCCCAGGTGGAGGGGGAGATGCAGGGCGCCCTGTCCCAGGTCTGGTGGCGGGTGCTCCTGGCCAAGCTGCTGGGGGGCGTGCTCTCCATCGGGGCAGGCCTTTCCCTGGGCCGGGAGGGCCCCTCCATCCAGCTGAGCGCCATGGCGGGCAAGGGGGTTTCCCGGCTCCTGGGCCGGGAGCGCACCGAGGAGAAGCTGCTCTTGACCTGCGGGGCCAGCGCCGGCTTGGCGGCGGCCTTCAATGCCCCCTTCGCCGGGGTGCTCTTTTCCCTGGAGGAGCTCCACAAGGATTTTTCCACCGACGTCCTCCTTTCCGCCATGGCCGCCTCCATCACCGGGGACTTTATCTCCCGGATGGTTTACGGCCTGGGCCCGGTGTTCGACTTTTCGGAGATTCCGCCGCTGCCCCTCCGGCAGTATTGGACAGTGCTCCTTTTGGGGATTGTGCTGGGGCTGGTGGGCGCCGTCTATAACTTCTGCATCGGGAAAGCCCAGGACCTTTACAGCCGCGTCCCGGGGCAATTCCTGCGGACCCTCCTGCCCTTCGCCGCGGCGGGGGTGCTGCTGGTGGTGTACCCGGCGGTGCTGGGGGGCGGCCATAACCTGGTGGAACAGGTTTCCCAGGAGATGCTCCTGAGGAGCCTGCTGGTCCTTTTCGCCGCCAAGTTCCTTTTTTCCATGGTCAGCTTTGGGTCGGGGGTGCCGGGAGGGATTTTCCTGCCCCTTCTGGTGCTGGGGGCCATTGTGGGCAGCGCCTGCAGCCAGGTTTTTCAGGGGATGGGGCTGGCGGCGCCGCCTCAGAGCTTTGTCATCCTGGGGATGGCGGGGCTCTTCGCGGCCATTGTCCGGGCGCCGGTCACCGGCATCATCCTCATCAGTGAGATGAGCGGCAGCTTCACCCACCTGCTGAGCCTGACGCTGGTAGCCCTCGCCGCCTACGTGACGGCCGACCTGCTCCGCTCCAAGCCGGTGTACGACCTGCTCCTGGAACGCCTGCTGAAAAAGCGGGGCGTCCGGACGGAGGCTGATGGGGAAAAGGTCCTGATCGAGGTCCCCATCAGCCATGGGGCCGCCGTTTGCGGCACGCCCATCCGGGAGCTGTCCTGGCTGGGGGACGCGCTGGTGGTGGCGGTCCGCCGCCATGACCGGGAATTGATCCCCCACGGGGACACCGCCCTGGAGGCCGGGGACGTGCTGGTGCTGCTCTGCGAGGAGTCAAAAAGCCATCCGGTGTATGAGGCCGTCACAGCCCAGTGCAAAAGATGAAAGGCCCCCGGCGCGCAAAAAAGCCGCTCCTTCCGC
>CAJFUT010000105.1 GCA_904420255.1 uncultured Angelakisella sp.
CTGCCCGTAAACGGGCTTAGATATTTCCCATCGTCAGCTGTTCCCCTGCCCTGTCTTCTTCCAGCTGGTGCCGGATGTACTCTTCTACCTTCTTTGCATTCTTCCCCGCCGTGTCCACGTAATATCCCCGGCACCAAAATTCCCGATTAGTATAGTAGTGATAGGGACACCCTAAGAGTGGAATGTAAGTCGGCGGTATTTCACGCCGACTTTTTACTTTTTCGGCCATCACTCTGCTGCAATTCAATGGGTTTAGCAACTTCGTGATATGCTTCTCCCGGCAGTTCCACGCTGCCAATGAAATTGTAGTTTTTTGTCCTCATCATCGGCTTCCGCCTTCTTTTGAACCACTCGCCTAGCGAGTGGTTTTCGGGTTACAAAAAGGGCCCTCCCCTGGCGCAAGCCCACGGGGAGGGCCCTTTTTCAACCCATGAAAATGACTATTCCGGCCGCTCCTGGGAATCCTCGGAGGAATCCATCCTCCGGCAGGCGGTGGCTATCTTGAGGATATATCCCAGCTCCGGCAGCGGATTCAGGTCCAGCTGCTCCTGGGTCAGTGGTTTTTTCAGGGAGGGGTCCTTGGCTGCCACAAAGCGGTGGCAAAGGAAGAAGACCAGAAGGTCATCCTCCAATCCCATGGCCACAGAGCCCGGCGTATACTCCACCAGGTCCATCAGCCGCCCCAGCACCGATTCGCTCACCACAGGGAGCTTCCCTTCCGGGGCGTAGCTGCAGAATTCCGGGTCCACCCGGCTCTCGGACCATTCCATCGGGCGGAATTCGGTATTCTCCTGGAACCAGGGCCGCTGGATGCCGGGGGTAATCATGTTCCGGCTCACCAGGCGGGCCCGCTGGCCGGTATGGCGGTCCAGCCGCACCCTCACCCAGCAGCCGCTGGCAAACTGGGCCTTGGCCTTGGGGCTGAGGTCCTCCACCTGAAAGGTGACATCGCAAAGCTCCACCTTCATCCCGCGGCTCTCGCCGGTGACCTTGTGGAAGGTGAGAAAGCTCTTTCCCGGCTTGACGGGGAGCAGCTTGTCCTGCAAAAGGACGTCCCTGTCCAGGCCCCCCTTGCCGTGGTAGACCACATTCTCCATTTCCCGGGGGAGGGTGTTCATGATGTTGCTCACCCGGAAATCCCTGGCAAAGCCCTTGATATCAGGCCGGGCCAGGCCGAAATAATAGACCAGGCTCAACACCAGTACCACCAGGCCAAGCTGCAGGGTGCTGACAATCAGGGTGGCCAGCACCGCGATATTGAGAATCCCATAGAAAATATAGGACCTGCGGGCGGCAAGGCGCTTTTTCTCCAATTCTTCCAATGTCATCGGCTGCATAGGATCGGGTCCTCCTGAACATATACATTTTCAAAGAAGGGGCTGCTCGTCGAAAGCAGCCCCTTCTTCAAATCAGGGTTAAGGGGTAGCTGGCATCACACGCCGGCGGAAGCCTTGTCTTTGCCCATCTTCTTCATGATGATGGGCTTCACCAGGGGATAAACCAACATGACGATGCAGGCGATCATCAGCACCAGGGTGATGGGCTTGGTGAACACCGCCACCACGTCGCCCTTTGCCAGGGTGATGGCGTTGCGGATGTTCTTCTCGCACATCTGGCCCAGCACCAGGCCCAGCACCAGGGCGGCGGCGTTGAAGCCCAGCTTATTGAAGCCCAGGCCCAGGATGCCGGCAATGGCCATGAGGATGACATCGCCGGTGCTCTTGGTGCCGCTGTAGGAGCCCAGGGCCGCCAGGATGATGATGGTGGTGCCCAGGTAATGGTAAGGCACGGCCAGGACCTTGGCAAAGACCTTGGCGATGGCGATGGACACCAGAACCATGGTGATGTTGGTAAAGACCATGGAGGCGAAGGTGGCGTACATATAGACCGGCTCGGTGGTGAGGAGCAGGGGGCCCATGGTGACGCCCTTCATGGCCAGAGCGGTAGCCATGACCGCAGCGGCGTTGCCGCCGGGGATACCCAGGGCCAGCAGGGGCACCATGGCGCCGCCGGTGGCGGCGTTGTTGGCGGTTTCGGAGGCGGCGATGCCCCGGGGCTCGCCCTTGCCGTAGTTCTCAGGATGCTTGGAGGTCTTCACCTCGATGGCATAGCTGAGGAAGGAGGCGATGGTGGCGCCGGCGCCGGGGAGGATGCCCACGATGGTGCCGATGGCGGCAGAGCGGAGGATGGTCCACTTCATGCCCCACAGGCCCAGGCCGGTGAGCTTGGTGCTGACCGAAGCGTTTTTGCCCACATCGATCTTGGAACGCTTCTGGAGCTGCTTGAGCACCTCGGTGGCGGCGAAGAGACCGATCATCACGGGGATCATTTCCACGCCGGCCACCAGCTTGGTGATGCCGAAGGTGAAACGGACATGGCCCAGAATGGGGTCCAGGCCGATGCAGGCCAGCCAGAGGCCCATGAGGCCGGAGATGATGGTCTTGAGGACGTTGCCGGAATCCAGGCAGGTCAGAATGGAAAGGCCCAGGAAGGAAACGGCAAAGAGCTCAGAGGGCCCGAACTCCAGGGCGGCGGACGCCAGCTGGGGGGTCAGCAGGAACATACAGAGGGCAGCGAACATACCGCCGATGGCCGAGGTCACCAGGGAAACACCCAGGGCCTTGCCCCCTTCGCCCCGCATGGCCATGGGATAGCCGTCGAAGGTGGTGGTGGCGGAGGAGGGGGTGCCAGGGATGGAGAACAGGATGGCGGTGATGCCGCCGCCGGTGATGGCGGCGCAGTAGACCGCCACCAGGAAGGCCAGGGCCGGGATGGGCGCCAGGGCGTAGCTGAAGGTCATGGCCAGGATAACGGCCATGGAGGCGGACATACCGGGCATGGCGCCCACGATAACGCCGCCGATGGTGCCCAGGGCGATATAAAGCAGGGTCATCGGATCAAAGATGACCGCGAAGCCTTCAATCAGGCCAGCAAACATATTCTTTCCTCCTTTTTAGAACAGGTTCCGGATGAACGACTCCACCGAAAGGCCGAAGGTCCGGAAGGGACCCATGCCGCGGGGGAGCATGATGCCCATGCCCCGGAAGAAGAGCAGGAACAGAACGGCGGTGACAATGAAGGCGAAAATCGCCAGCTTTGCCGGGTTCTTCTGCCCCAGGAGGAACGAATAGATCATGCAGAACACAAAGGAGCCCACGATAAAGCCGATATAGTCCAGGCTGAGAGCGTAGGCCGCCATAACGATAATGCCCCAAAAGAGCTTGGAGCGTACGACTTTGCCAATGTCAATGCTGGTGATGGAGGACATATTCCTCTGGTCAGCGGGGGTTTTGCGGTAGACGGAAATCATGTTGGCGATCAGGCAGACCACCAGAAGGACCAGGATGATGGTGGGCCACACGGCGGCGCCCATCTCTCCCGGATTGGAAGCGGGAACGGAAACGTTCACGTTATAAATGCAATAGGCAAAGAAAACGGCCAGAATGCCGTTTACAAGAATTTCCAACGCCATACTCGGTTATTAACCTCCTCAAATCTGGAAAGCCACCCCGGGCCCGGCCCGGTTCAGCGAACCGGGTCCGGGGCTTTTCTCACTGCACGGAATGATAAGGGGGTAACCAGATTTAGGCAACGCTGCCCAGAAGGTCCTCCACGGTGGTGTAGTAGTCGTTCCACATCTGGCGGGCCTCAGCCTGGCGGAAGAAGCCTTCCCGGTCGTTCAGACCGTTCTGGATCTTGTACTCCTCCCAGGTCTCGCTGTTCTCGCAGACCTCAGCGATAGCGGCCTCAAAGGAAGCCATGGCAGCCTCGGGGGTGCCCTTCTTGGCGACGATCATACGCCAGGGGCCGACGGTGGCGTCATAGCCCAGCTCCACGGAGGTGGGGACGTCGGCGACCGCCTCAACGGTGCTGCGGGTGGGGCTCAGGATGACCAGAGCGTTCAGCCGGCCGCCCTCAACATAGCCCAGGCCGTCCACGATGGAGCCCAGGGTCATGTCGGCGTGGCCGCCGATGACCATGGAGTAAGCCTCGGAGCCGTCAGCGGCAACCAGGGTGACGTCGATGCCGGCAGCCTGGAAGAACTGCTGGGCGGAAACGGCGTCGATGCCGGTCACGGACTGGAGGGACAGGGTCAGCTCGCCCGGATGCTCCTTGGCATAATCAATCATGCCCTGGACATCGCTGAAGGGCAGGTCCACGTTGGAATAGATGAAGTTGGAGTCCTGCACCACGCAGATGACGGGGTCGGTCTCGTTGAGGATGTCGAAGGAAGTGGTGCCGTTGTACGCCGCGATCAGGTGGGAGGGGGTGTACATGGCGTAGGTGTAGCCGTCGGCGGGCTGCTGGTTGAAGTACTCAGCGCCGTTGACGCCGGAAGCGCCGGCAATGTTGTTGATGATGATGTTGACGCCGAGGATCTGCTCCACCTCAGGCATCAGGGCGCGGAGGGTGGTGTCGGTGCCGGAGCCCACATCGAAGGTGCAGATGATCTCGATGTCCCGCTCCCACTCCCAGTCGGAAGCGGCGGCGTCGCCGGAAGCGGCCGCGTCGCCGGAAGCGGCGGCGTCGCCGGAGGCCGCGCTCTCCGTGGTGGTGCCGCCGCCGCAGGCCACCATCATGGCCAGCGCCAGCACCATGGCAATCAAAGACAGAATGCGCTTGTTCATAACTTTCCTTCTCCTTTTCTTCATTTCTCCATACTATACTCAGGGCAATCCTGCCCCAGGGGAACAGATTTCAAAGCGCCC
>CAJFUT010000106.1 GCA_904420255.1 uncultured Angelakisella sp.
CTGTCGCCTTAGAGGGGTCCAGGGCCCTCCCTGGTCAATCTTTGGCCACTTTCTTTTGATCAAGAAAGTGGCGACACGGGCGTCGGACGTCTGTCTGACAAATTCTCAAACCACAAATACTTCCCACGGCACAAGGTAAATCAAGCCCGGCCTTCCGGCGCGACCGGAGTAATACCGGAAAGAGGCCCCGCGCAGCGGATTCTTTGGCCACTTTCTTTTGATCAAGAAAGTGGCGACACCGGCGTCGGGCTTCTGGCTGACAAATTCTCAAACCACAAATATTTCCCATGGCACAAGGTAAAACAAGCCCGGACCTTCTGTGCGGCGGAGTATTACTCGAATGAAAGCCCAGCGCAGCGACAACCTTTGGCCACTTTCTTTTGATGGGGAAAGTGGCGACACCGGCGTCTGGCTTCTGCCTGACAAACTCCCAAACCACAAATACTTCCCATGGCACAAGCTAAAAAGACATCCTGACGATTCAGACAAATCAAAAATAGAAAGCAGCGCAGCGTTGCAAAAAGGTGGGGGCCCTTTCGGGCCCCCAAAGAGCGGGGCACAAGCCAGCGATTCACGAGCCGTTTCTCGCGGACGTAAAAGAACGGCGCAGGCGGCGCAGCTCCTCCCGGGAGGGAGGCGGCGGCGGGGCGGGGCTGTAGCAGCTCCGGTCCAGCCAGTCGGCCAGCTGCCGGAGGCTCTGGGCGGCCTCCGGCTTTTCCTGGCCCTGGGCCCAGCGGGCCAGCCGGTCCAGGTAGGCCCGGATGGTTTCCCCCCGGCGGCGTCCCAGGCCCCGGAGCCGCCCCCGGCGCTCCAGCCAGGCCAGGGTGCCGGCGGGGGTGTTCCGCAGCAGCAACTCCCGCCACAGCAGCCCCAGGGCCCGCCCCATCTCCCGGAGCCGGAGCCCCAGGCCGTGGAGCAGCTTCCCCCGGGACCGGCGCAGGACGGGGGCCTGGGCCCCGGCCCTTCCCCCCACCCGGACCCGGCGCATCCGCCAGAGCCACCGGAGGACGGCCCACACCAGCAGGGCCGCCATGGCCCCGAAGAAGATCATCCCCAGGATGGGGGATACCTCCACCACCTCCTCCGGGGCGGCGGCAGGCGGGGCCGCCCCCTGGGCCTGGTCCAGATAGGGGGAGCCGCCCTCCCCCGCCCCCTGGGGCAGCAGGGAAAGGAGGAAGGAAATGGCCGCCCCCAGGGCCCCCAGGAGGAGGTCCACCCCCCGTTCCAGGGCGTCCAGCAGGGCCACCAGCCCCCGTCCCGCCGCCTCGGAGAAGAAGATGAGGAACACCGCCGCGAAGGCCGCCGCCAGGGCCGCCCCCCAGAGGATGGAGAGGACCCCCAGCAGGCCGCCCCCCCTGGCCCCCATCCGCCCCCCGGAGAGGCGCTGCCAGGCCAGGGAAAGGAGGCTCACCGCCGCCGCCAGCAGCAGGTGCAGCAGGTAGGGGTCCCCCTCCCAGGGGGCGGGCACCGCCAGGAAATAGAGGAAAAGCAGGGCCCCGGCGTCCAGATAGAGGCCGGTTTGGGCGGCGCCCACCGGGTGGAAGGCGATCTGCCCCCCGTGGAGGGCCCCGGCCATCACCGCCGCCCCCAGCAGGAGGGCATAGGCCCCGGACATCCGGGCGCCGCCCCAGGCCAGCACCGCCCAGAGCTGGGCCCCGACGCCCGCCGCCCCCGCCAGCACCAGGGCGGGGAGGGCCCGGGGCTTGGCGGTGAAGGCCCGGAACAGCCCCCAGGTGACCAGGGCCGCGGCGGCCCAGAGGGCGGCGGAGGGGAGGCGCTGGACCCTCCCCTCCTGGTCCAGGAGGGCCAGGAAAAGGAGGAGGGAGCGCAGCAGCAGCACGTCGCAGCAGACCGCCGCCGCCGAGGGGATCCACCCCCGGCCGCCGGCCTCGGGGAGGGGATTTTGGCTCCGGCTCATGAGGCAGCCCTCCCTTCCCGGATGGAGGCCAGGGGCGCCACGGCGAAGTCCAGGGCGGGCAGCTCCGCCGGGGGCTCCTGGAAGGTGAGGAACATGAGGGAGGCCGCCTCCAGCCCCTCCAGCAGGGGCCAGCAGCGGAACTGCCGGATGTCCCGGGTGATGAGGTAGACCCGGCCCGCCCGGGAGATCCCCCGGAGGAGGCCGTCCCGGTCAAATTCCGACAGGCGGTAGGGCTCCCGCTCCGATTCCTCCCGGAGCCAGACGGGGGCCTCCCGGAGGCGGCAGCCCGCCAGGGCGAAGAGCAGGTCCTCCGGCCCGGCCCCTTCCGCGGCGAAAAGGCTCTGGGGAGGCTGGCCCTCCCCCCGGGGCAGGCTGAGGCCGCAGGGCACCCCCGCCTCCCCCAGCCGCAGCGCCGCCGAGGCCAGGAGGCTCAGGGCCTCCTCCAGCCCCTCCGGGTCCTCCAGGAAGGACTGGGTATCCAGGATGAAGTGGGCCGCCCGGGGAAGGATGGTTTCGTAAAGGTTCACCTGGAGGGGCTGCTGCCGGGCCGCCATCCGCCAGTTGATCCGCTTCCAGGGGTCGGCCCCCTGGTAGGGCCGGGCGCTTTTGAGGACGGTGACGTCCTCCATATAGCCCCGGCCGCCCCACTGGCTGTCCCACAGGTCCCGGAGGAAAAGCTGGATCCGCACCGGCTGGATCCGGGGGTAGACGGCGAAGACCCGGGGCAGGGCCAGGGGGAGGGTGGTTTCCACCTGGGCCAGGCCCAGGCCGTCCCCGCTGCGCAGGCAGACCTCCTCCACCCGGTAGACCCCCCGGCGCCGGGCCTCCCACCGGGTTTCCCATTCCAGGGACTGGTGCCACAGCAGGAAGGTGAGCTTCTGGGCCAGGGCGGGGAAATAGGCGAAGGAGCCGTCCTCCTTGAGGGCCGCCGCCTTGGCGCGGGGGAGGCCCTCCTCCGGCAGGAGGCAGCCCGGCTCCGGCAGGGGCTGGCAGACCTCCAGCCAGAAGACCGGCAGCAGCTTGCCGTTGGTGACCCGGCAGCGGAGGACCGCCTCCTGGCCGGGGAAGAGGCGGTAGGAAGGGGCGGAAAGCTCCACCGAGAGCTTCCCCAGGGACGCCGCCCCCCAGAGGCGGGAGCCCAGCCCCAGGGCAAAGAGCAGCAGCAGGAAGGCCGCCAGGGCGGTGCGGCCCAGGAAGCTGGCCAGGAGGGCCCCCACCAGGCAGACCCCCGCCACCCCCAGGCAGCAGAGGTGGCTGGAGCCCTCCCCCAGCCAGTACCGGGGCCTCTTGTCCTTATTGTCCATGGAGCAGCTCCTCCGCCGCCGGGGGCACCGGCACCTCGGCCAGGGTGCTGTCCAGGAGCTTTTCCGCCGTCAGGCCGGAGAGCCTGGCCTCGTTGGAGAGGAGGAGGCGGTGGTCCAGCACCGGGTGGGCCAGCAGCTGCACGTCGTCGGGGGTGACGAAATCCCGCCCCTCCAGGGCGGCCCAGGCCTTGGCGGCCCGGTAGAGGCTCCGGGAGCCCCGGGGGCTCACCCCCATCCGGGCCATGGGGTCCCGGCGGGTGGCGGCGGTGAGCTCCACGATGTACCGGGAGACCTCCGGGGAGACAAATACCTCCCGCACCTCCTCCTGGAGCCTCAGCAGCTCCTCCCCCGAGGTGACGGTGCGCACCTGGGAGAAGGGGATGCCGTCCCCCAGGGTATCCAGCATCCGCTGCTCCTCCTCCGGGCTGGGGTAGCCCAGGGAGAGGCGGACCAGGAAGCGGTCCATCTGGGCGGCGGGGAGCTGGAAGGTGGTTTCCGATTCCACCGGGTTCTGGGTGGCCATCACCACAAAGGGCCGGGGGAGGGGGTAGGTTTCCCCGTCGACGGTCACCTGCTCCTCCTCCATGGCCTCCAGCAGGGCGGACTGGGTCCGGGGGATGGCCCGGTTGATCTCGTCGGCCAGGAGGAGGTTGGTCATGATGGGGCCCCGCATCAGCTGGAATTCCCCCGTCTTCTGGTTGAAAATGTTCATCCCCAGGATGTCCGCCGGCAGCAGGTCCGGCACGAACTGAATCCGCCGGCTCTCCAGCCCCAGGACGATGGAGAGGGTCTTGACCAGGGTGGTTTTCCCCGCCCCCGGCAGGTCGTCCAGGAGGATATGCCCCTGGGAGAGGAGGGCCACCAGGGTCAGCTTCACCTGGCGCTCCTTGCCGATGATGATTTTGCCCGTTTCCGCCAGGACCTGCCGCCCCAGCTCCTGAATCCGCTGTTCCATCGCCGTCGCTCCTTTTTCTCTCGTTTCCTTTCCCCGCGGGGGATGCCTTTCCCATCATTATAGCATAAAACTTCATGGGCGGACCACCATGAAAATAAGCCGAAGCGCCGCCCATGAAGTTTTTGCCCATGGGGCCCCTCCCGGCCCGCGGGCGATTTTGATGGCCGTGCCGCCTCCAGCGGCATATGGCCTCCCGGTGCTTTTATACAGCGGAAAAGGCCCCGTTCTAGGGCCCTTTTCCGCCGCCCTGGAGCGGCGGGACGGCTGAGGCCAGGGCTCACCCGGCCCGGCCGTGGCCGGCGCCGTGGTGGCCCCGGCCCGGCTGCCGGGAGCCGTCCCCGGCCCCGCCGGAAAGCTCCCGGATCCGCTGGCGGATCTCCCCCATGGTCATCTCCCGGACCTCCTCCGGGGTGACGCTGGGGTCCAGGGCCTGGAGCTGCTGGAAGGCCCGGTATTTCCCGCAGGAGAGGCCCGCCTCGTGGGCGGCCTCCACCTCCCCGGGCTCCGCCTGCCAGCAGTAGGCGTTCCGGCGGCCGGCGGTGCAGGCCTCCATATCGGCCAGGATACGGCCGCTTTGGGCCTGGTCGTCCCCCGCCACCACAATGGAGAGGACCCCGTCCCCCGCCAGGGAGCCGGTCACCGCCGGGCTGGCCAGCACCTGCTCCACCGCCTCGGCGTAGCCCAGGAAGCCGAGGTCCAGGCTGTCCGCCAGGGCCTCCCCGTCCTCGTTGAAGCCCCGCACCGAAACCACCCGGTCGAAGCGGTTGACCCCCAGCTCCAGGGAGGGGTTGATGTCGATGCTGATGAGGGAGGTGGGGGTGAACCAGAGCCCCCAGCCCCCCCAGGCCACCGCCGCCAGCAGGAGGCAGGCCAGGGCAGGGGCCAGGCGGCGCCCCCAGGGGGCGGGCCTCCTGCGGGCCTCCTCGGCGCGGATTTTTTGGGACACCCGTTCCAGGGCGGCGGCCTTCAGCGCCTCCTCGGCATGGACGCTGTCAAAGGCCTCCCTCAGACGGTCACGCATCTTCCTCACCTCCCAGCTTTTCCCGGAGCAGCTGCCTGGAGCGGGTCAGGAGGGTGTACACCGTGTTGACGTTTTTCCCCAGGATGCGGCTGATTTCGGGGGCGGCGTAGCCCTCATAATCGTGGAGGTAAACCACCTCCCGGTATTTCCGGGGCAGGGAAAGGACCGCCTCCAGCACCTCCCGGTGCTCCGGGGCCACCGGCGCGGGCCGCTCCAGCACCTCGTCGATGGATACGGTGCGGCGGCGGAACAGGCTTTTCAGCAGGTCCTTGCAGGCGTTGATGGTGACCCGGATGAACCACGCCCGCTCGTGCTCCCCGCTTTCAAACACAGCGGGGCTGAGGGCATATTTCAGGAATACCGTCTGAAAAATGTCCTCCGTGTCGGCGTAATTTTTCAGATGCACCATGCAGAGCCGCCGCACCGTGTCCCCGTGCCGCTCCATGGCCCTGACAATCTCCCCTTCGCTCCGCATCCCAAACCCCCCGCTGGAAAATCAGTTATGCCCGGCAGCCCCTCCGGACGCCGCGGCCGCAGCCGGTCCCCCGGCCGCCCTCACTCCAGTTGTCGCAGACCCCGTCGCCGTCGGCGTCCACATAGTGCCGCCCGCAGCCGCAGCCGTCGCAGA
>CAJFUT010000107.1 GCA_904420255.1 uncultured Angelakisella sp.
GCAGATCCCGGAGTACCTGGAGCGGCTGGGCCTCAATGCCTTTGAGTACCAGTGCGGCAGGGGAGTCCGGGTGAACCCGGATACCGCCGCCAGCCTGAAGAAGGACTGCGGGGAGCGGGGCATCCGCCTCTCCCTCCACGCCCCCTATTACATTTCCCTTTCCAGCCTGGAGGAGGAGAAGCGCCGGGGCAGCGTCCGCTATATCCTGGAATCTGCCCGGGCGGCCCGGCTGCTGGGGGCGGACCGGGTGGTGGTCCACACCGGCTCCTGCGCCAGGCTGAGCCGGGAGGAGGCCCTGGAGCTTGCCAAGGGCACCATCCGGGAGGCGCTGGCTGCCCTGGAGGAGGAAGGGCTTTCGGACATCACCCTCTGCCCGGAAACCATGGGCAAGATCAACCAGCTGGGGACTCTGGAGGAGGTGCTGGAGCTTTGCTCCATCGACGAACGCCTCCTGCCCTGCATCGACTGGGGGCATCTCAACGCCAGGACCCTGGGGAAGATGACCACAGGGCAGGATTTTGAAGAAGCCTTCCGCCTTTTTGACGACAGACTGGGCCGGGACCGGCTGCGGGTTTTTCATTCCCATTTTTCCCGCATCGAGTACACCCAAAACGGGGGAGAGAAGCGCCACCTCACCTTTGCGGATCAGGAATACGGCCCGTGGTTTGAGCCCTTGGCGGAACAGATATTGAAGTATGGGTGCAGCCCGGTGATCATCTGCGAATCCGCCGGAACCCAGAGCGAGGACGCCGCGGCGATGCGGGACATTTTCCGCGAGGCGGCGGACCAATGGAAAGGAGAGGACGTTCCATGAACCATCGCATTGAAAGGCTGATCCCGCTGCTTCCGGAGGATGTGGACGGGGTCCTCATCACCTCCCCCTGCAACCGCTATTATTTCACCGGGATGCGTTCCACCGAGGGGGTGCTGCTGGTGACCCGGGAAGCCAGCTACGCCCTGATGGATTTCCGGTACATCGAGGCGGCCCGCAGGACCATCCAAAACTGCCAGGTGATCCTCCAGGAAAGCCTGAGAAGGCAGCTGGGAGAGCTGGTAAAAAAGCACGGAATCCGGCGGCTGGCCCTGGAAACTTCCTACCAGACTGTGGGGGAGATGAACCGCTTCGGGGCTATGCTGCCGGGGGTTCAGCTTCTCACCGACGACCGGGTGGACCGGGCCATTCTGGAGCTGCGGCGGATCAAGGACGACCGGGAGATCGGCTGTATCCGGGCTGCTCAGAGGATCACCGACCGGGCCTTCACCAACATTCTGGAGTTTATCGCCCCCGGGCGTACCGAGCGGGAGGTGGCGGCGGAACTGGAGCATCTGATGCGCCAGGGGGGCGCGGAGAGGACCTCCTTCGACACCATCTGCGTCGCCGGCCCCAATTCCAGCCTGCCCCACGGCGTCCCCGGGGACCGGCCCATCCAGGCGGGGGATTTCCTCACCATGGATTTCGGCTGCGTGGTGGAGGGCTACTGCTCCGATATGACCCGCACCGTGGCGGTGGGGCACGTCACCGAGGAGATGGAAAGGATTTACAGCCTGGTGCTGGAGGCCCAGCTGGCGGCCCTTGCCAAGGCGGCCCCCGGGGTCCCCTGCCGGGAGGTGGACGCCGCCGCCAGGGACCTGATCTACCAGGCGGGCTATGAGGGATGCTTCGGCCATGGCACCGGCCATTCCCTGGGGCTGGAAATCCATGAGGAGCCCCGCTTTTCCCCCGCCGCCGATGCCCTCTGCACCCCGGGCATCGTCATGTCGGTGGAGCCGGGAATCTATCTGGAGGGGCGGTTCGGCTGCCGCATCGAGGACATTGTCCTCATTACCGACAAGGGGGCGGAGGACCTGACCCACAGCCCCAAGAAGCTCCTGGTGCTGTAAACTGCTTCGCCCGGACTGCTTTTTCAGGAAAAGCAGTTGGGAAGCCCTCTTTTTCCAAAAAGATGAAGAATATGCCTTGCATCACCATGTAGTCGTATGGTAGAATAGCTTGGATAAGAGTTGTATCAAAGTTTAGGGAGGTATCATTGCATGATTTCTGCTGGCGAATTCAGAAACGGCGCCACCTTTGATATGGACGGTGGTGTTTACTCCATCATCGAGTTCCAGCACGTCAAGCCGGGCAAAGGGGCGGCTTTTGTCCGCACCAAGATCCGCAACGTCATCACCGGGGCGGTGGTGGAGAAGACTTTCAGCCCCACCGAGAAGTTCCCCGTGGCCATGATCGAGCGCCGGGATATGGAGTATCTCTATAACGACGGCGACCTCTACTACTTCATGGACAGCGAGACCTATGAAAACCTGCCCATCAACGCCTCGGTGCTGGGGGACAACTTCAAGTTTGTCAAGGAGAACACCGTGGTGAAGGTGCTGTCCTATAAAGGCTCCGTCTTCGGGGTGGAGCCCCCCAACTTCATGGAGCTGGTGGTAACCAAGACCGATCCCGGCTTTGCGGGGAACACCGCCACCAACGCCACCAAGCCCGCCACCCTGGAAACCGGCGCTGAAATCAAGGTTCCCCTCTTCGTCAACGAAGGGGACAAGATCCGGGTGGACACCCGCACCGGCGAATACATGGAAAGAGCTTAAAGGAAAGACACAGCGTAAAAAGGAGGTTCGTGCCGGCTATGACCGTTACGGAAAAGGTGGCCTACCTGAAAGGGTTGGCGGAAGGAATGAAGATCGACGAATCCACCAATGAGGGGAAGCTGCTGCTGAGCATCATTGACACCCTGGATGACATCGCCCTTTCTGTTTCCGATCTGGAGGACAGCGTGGAGGAACTCAGCGCCCAGGTGGACGAGATCGACGACGATCTGGGGACCGTGGAGGAGGACCTTTACGGCGACGATGACGAATGCGGCTGCGGCTGCGAGGATGACGACGAGGAGGATTTCGACGACACCCTCTACGAGGTGGAGTGCCCCAGCTGCGGCGACGTCATCTGCCTGGACGAGGGAATGCTGGAGGAAGGGGAGATCGATTGCCCCAACTGCGGCGAAAAGCTGGAATTCGACCTTGAGGATGATGGGGAAGAGGCTGACGAGTGCGGCTGCGGACACCATCACGACGAGGAAAAATAGTCTGAAAACAGGTGGAACCTGGGCGGCCGCGGGAAAAATGGACGGCCGCCCGGTGCCTGCCTTTTTCATGTAGCGGCCATTCCCGGGCCCGGGGAATGAAACAAGCAGGGGACGGCATCTATTGGGAGTGTGAAATGGTGACCACGAAAAGGACGCATCCGGCCAGGGAAATCGCCCTGATGGGCCTTCTTTTTGCCATGGCCATGGCGCTGAGCGTGGCGGAATCCCTCCTGCCGGTGCTGCCGATGCTTCCTCCCGGCTTTAAGCTGGGCCTGTCCAACATCGTCACGATGTATGCCCTGTTTATGCTGGGGGTCCGCAAGGGCCTCACCATCGCGGTGCTGAAGTCCTGCTTTGTGCTGCTGACCAGGGCCCCTGTGGCGGCCTTCCTGAGCCTCTGCGGCGGGCTGGCCTCGGTGCTCTGCATGGCTCTGCTGGCGAAGGTGGGCGGCCTGCGGCGGGACTATCTGCTGCTGAGCGTCGTGGGCGCCCTGGCCCACAACACAGGGCAGATGTTCGCCTGCGCCCTGGTGATGGGAAGCGGCCTTGTTTTCTATTATCTGCCGGTTTTGATTGTTTCAGGTGTTGTCATGGGGATCGTTACCGGAGTGGTTCTCAAGGTAGTGATGCCCTATATCAATAAATTAAACCGCAACTAGCAACTAGAGATTTGGAGGGATGTGCAAGTGCCATCATTATTCAGCAAAGCGTTAAATGGTGTCAGTGTCAAGCACTGTAAAAACACCGCCGAAAGCGCAGCTGTCAGGATGCCTGTGCCGGACAAGGTCGTGATCCCCATGATTCAGCACATGGGCGCCCCCTGTGAGCCCCTGGTCAAGGTGAAGGACACCGTGACGGTGGGGCAGCTCATCGGGGACAGCAACGAGTTTCTGTCCGCGCCGATCCATTCCAGCGTTTCCGGTACGGTTACCGCCATTGAGGATTTCGTCACCTCCGGCGGTGAAAAGTGCAAGAGTGTGGTGATCGCCACCGACAAGCTCCAGACCGTCAGCCCCGATGTGGTTCCCCCTGTGGTCAACAGCAGGGAGGACTTTTTGAAGGCTGTGCGCAGCTGCGGGCTGGTGGGCCTTGGCGGCGCGGGCTTCCCCACCCACATCAAGCTGAACCCTAAAAATCTGGATCAGGTGGACACTTTGGTGGTCAACGGCGCCGAATGCGAGCCCTATATCACCTGCGATATGCGGCTGATGCTGGAAAGAACCGACAGCATCATGGGCGGCATCCAGGCGGTGATGAAGTATTTGGACATCAAGACCGCCGTCATCGGCATTGAGGACAACAAGCCCGAGGCTATCGCCAAGATGACCGAGGCCGCCTCCAAGCTGGAGGGTGTTTCGGTGCTGACCATGAAATCCAAATACCCCAAGGGCGCCGAAAAGGTCATCATCTACGAGGCCACCGGCCGGGTCGTGGGGGAGGGCCAGCTTCCCGCCGACGTGGGCGTCATCGCCATGAACGTGGCCACCCTCAGCAAGCTGGATGAATACCTCAAGACCGGGATGCCTCTGGTGGAAAAGATGCTGACGGTGGACGGCGGCGCTGTGGCCGAGCCGAAGAACGTCATCGCCCCCATCGGCACCCCCATCAAGGACCTGATGGACTTCTGCGGCGGCTATAAGAGCGAGCCTCACAAGCTGCTGATGGGCGGCCCCATGATGGGCATCTGCGTTTACAGCGACGAGTACCCCGTCCTGAAAAACAACAACGCGATTCTGGCCTTTGACGAGGAACAGAGCAAGCCGGTCAAGGAAACTGCCTGCATCCGCTGCGGGCGGTGCCTGCGGGCCTGCCCCTTCGACCTGGCTCCCGCGGCCATGGACAGGGCCTATCATCTGGGGGATGTGGATTCCCTCCGTTCCCTCAAGGTGAACCTGTGCATGGAATGCGGCTGCTGCTCCTATGTCTGCCCCGCCCACAGGGAGCTGGCCATGTATAACAAGCTGGGCAAGCGTATGCTCAGAGAAGCGAAGTAGGGGGTGTGAAGATTGTCTAATCTGAAGATCGTTTCTCCCGCGCCCCACTTCCGGAGCGGGGAGAGTACCAGCTCCATCATGCTCAGCGTCGTGGCGGCGCTGATGCCGGCGGCGGTGGTTTCCGTGCTGGTTTTTGGCTTCCGGGCCCTGCTGCTGGAGGCTGTCTGCGTCGCCGCCTGCGTGTTCTTTGAATTCCTGTTCCGGGTTGTCATGTGCAAACGGGACAACACCATCGGCGACTGCAGCGCCATCGTCACCGGCCTGCTGCTGGCCTTCAACCTCCCCGTGGGGATCCCCATCTGGATGGCGGTTCTGGGCTGCGCTGTGGCCATCATCGTCACCAAGCAGCTTTTCGGCGGCATCGGCCAGAACTTCGCCAACCCCGCCATTGTGGGCCGCATCTTCCTGCTGATCTCCTTCAGCAGCCAGATGTCCACCTGGGCGGACCCCAAGGGCTATTTCGGCGTCGACGCCGTTTCCGGTGCGACCCCTCTGGCGTTGCTGAAGAACGGCTCCCCCCTGGCGGACCTGCCTGATATGCTGAATATGCTGCTGGGCATCCGGGGCGGCTGCGTGGGCGAAACCTGCATCATCGCCCTGCTGATCGGCGGTATTTACCTGATCTGGAAAAAGGTCATCACCGCCACCACCCCCGTGGTCTTCCTGCTGACCATCGTGGTTTTCTCCATGCTGTTCGGCCTCAACCCCGCCTATGAGCTGGTGGCCGGCGGCGCGGTGCTGGGCGCCTTCTTTATGGCTACCGACTACGCGACCTCTCCTTCCACTGAGAAGGGCAAGGTGATCTTCGCCATTGGCTGCGGCATTATCACCATGGTCATCCGGGCTTTCGGGTCTTACCCGGAAGGGGTGTCCTTCTCCATTCTGCTGATGAATATCCTGACCCCGCACATTGACAGTCTGACCAGAAAGAAGCCTTTTGGAGGTGTTGTGAAATGAAAGCAGTCAAGGAATTCGTAGTGCCCGCAGCGGTGCTTACTGTTATCTGTATCGTGGTGTCCGCCGCCCTGGCCGGCACCTATGAGCTCACCGAGCCCGTCATCGAGGCCGCCAAGAAGGCCGAGGCGGATGCCGCCCGGGCCGTGGTCCTTCCCGAGGGGGACAGCTTCTCCGAGCTGGATATTTCCGGCCTTGAAAACATTGTGGACGCCTACTCCGCCAACAACGGCGCCGGTTATGTCATCACCGCCGTTTCCAAGGGCTACGGCGGCGATATGCAGGTGATGGTGGGCATCGGCTCCGACGGCGCCATTACCGGCACCCAGCTCCTCAGCAACAGCGAAACCCAGGGCATCGGCTCCAAGGTGGGTGAGGACAGCTTCACCTCCACCTTCGTCGGCGTGGACAGCGCCGGTGTGGACGGGGTTGCCACCATCAGCGGCGCCACCGTCTCCTCCACCGCCTTCAAGACCGCCGTCACCTCCGCCTTCCAGGCCTACGGCGAACTGGCCGGCGTGGAAGTCGCCACCCCTGAGGCCGTGGACCCCAAGACCGTCATCTTCCCCGACGTGGCCGAGTTTGAAGAGATCACCGTGGACGGCGCCAAGATGGCCTACAAGGCCGCCGACGCCGGCTATATCCTGGTGATGGAGAGCCAGGGCTTTTCTGGGGCCAAAATTCCTATGGAGGTCTATGTGGGCGTCGCCCCTGACGGCACCATCGCCGGCGTAGCCGTGGGTGAAAATGAGGAAACCCCAGGCTATGGTTCTAAGGCTCTGGAGCAGTCCTATCTTTCCGCCTATATCGGCCAGACCTCTCCCGACAACATTGATAACATTTCCGGCGCTACCGAAACCTCCGTGGGCATCAAGAAGGCTGTCCGGGCCGCTATGGAGCTGGTTCCCGGCCTGCTGGGCGACGCTTCTGCTTCTGCCGAGGGCAGCGCGGAGACCCCTGCCGAGGGCGAGGAGTCGGTTGAAACCATGGCCCCTGCGGGCGAGGATGTTGAAATCCAGGCCGCGGGCGTTGAGAGCGCAATCCTCCACAGCGATGGCAGCATGACCATCACCGCCGCCGGCGCCGGCTACCGGGCCGCCGTGGGGAATGTTTATGTCACCGTCACCATCACCGCCGACGGCGTGATCGACAGCCTTTCTGTGGATGCCTCCATTGAAACAGAGGGAGTTGGCTCCCTGGCAGAGGAAGCCTCCTATACCGACAGCTGGGTTGGCCTGAGCGAAGGGGAAGCCCCCGCCGCCATTTCCGGCGCTACCGTGACCAGCAACGCTGTCAGCGAGGCTGTGGCCAAAGCCTTTGCCGCCTTCAATGCTTCGAAAGGAGCGTAAGGTAATATGAACAACAAACTGAAAATTCTTACCAACGGCATCATCAAGGAGAACCCTGTTTTGGTGCTGGTGCTGGGGACCTGTCCTGCCTTGGCGGTTACCAACAACACCATCAATGGCGTGGGTATGGGCATTGCGGCTACCTTTGTCCTTATTTGCTCCAACATGGTTATTTCGCTTTTGAAGAAAACCATTCCCGATAAGGTTCGCATCCCCTGCTATATTGTAGTGATCGCCGGCTTCGTGACGGTGGTGGAGCTTCTTCTGGAAGCCTATATGAAATCCCTGTATGACGCCCTGGGCATCTTCCTGCCCCTCATCGTGGTCAACTGCATCATTCTGGGTCGGGCGGAAATGTTCGCCAACAAGAACAGTGTTTTTGATTCCATGCTGGACGGCATCGGCATGGGGCTGGGCTTCACCCTGGCCCTGTTCATCATGGGTTCCATCCGTGAGATTCTGGGTGTGGGCACCTTCTGCAACATCCCCATTCCCTGGCTCGCCGACAACCCTATTTCCATCCTGGCCCAGGCTCCCGGCGGCTTCTTCGTCTATGGCTTCATCATCGCCATGCTCAACAAGGTTTCCCACGGCAAGGCGGTCAAACGCAAGAGCTTCGACTGCGAATCCTGCCCCTCCCATGCGGGCTGCAGCGGCGCCATGAAAGGAGGCTGCGGTAGATAATGAAAGAAATGCTGATTATCCTCTTTACCGCAATTCTGGTCCAAAACTTTGTCCTCTCCAAATTCCTGGCCATCTGCTCCTTCCTGGGCGTTTCCAAGAAGCTGGACGCCGCGGTGGGCATGAGCTTCGCCGTAATCTTCGTCATGCTCATGGCCACCGCCGCCACCTGGCCCATCTACAACTTCATTCTGGACCCCAACGGCCTGGGTTATATGCAGACGGTGGTGTTCATTCTGGTCATCGCCGCCCTGGTGCAGCTGGTGGAGATGTTCCTCAAGAAATTCGTCCCCCCGCTTTACCAGGCCCTGGGTATTTTCCTGCCCCTCATCACCACCAACTGCGCCGTGCTGGGCGTGGTGGTGCTGAACATCACCGAGTCCTACAATTTCGCCCAGTCTATGGTGAACTCCCTGGGCGCCGGCCTTGGTTATATGCTGGCCATGGTGCTGTTCTGCGGCGTCCGTTCCCGTGTGGATACCGCCGATGTGCCGGAGTGCTTCAAGGGCATTCCCATCACCCTGGCGGCGGCTTCCATCATGTCGGTTTCCTTTATGGGCTTTTCCGGCATTGTTGAGAATATGTTTAAGTAAGGGGGGCGGAGAAGATGGTAGAAGGAATTTTAGTTGTTACCGCTGTCGGCCTGGTGGCCGGCGTCCTCCTGGTGGTGGCCTCCAAGTTCATGTATGTCCCGGTGGATGAGACCGCCGAGAAGATCCGCGCCTGCCTGCCCGGCGCCAACTGCGGCGCCTGCGGCTTCGCCGGCTGCGACGGCTACGCCGCCGCCCTGGCGAAACGGGACGGCTCTGTGAAGCCCAATCTCTGCACCCCCGGCGGCGCCGCTGCTGCCCAGGGCATCTGCGAAGTGCTGGATATCCCCTTCGAGGGGGTCCAGGCCCAGAAGTCGGTGGTGAAGTGCACCGGCACCTTCGACACCAGCGAATACTCCATGGACTACGAAGGCCCCAAGACCTGCAAGGCCTGCAGCACCTTCTACAACGGCAGAAGAAGCTGCACCTACGGCTGCCTGGGTTATGGCGACTGTGTGGAGGTCTGCAAATTCGGAGCCCTCTCCATCCAGAACGGCCTGGCGGTTGTGGACCGGGAGCTTTGCACCGGCTGCGGCGCCTGCGCCAAAATCTGCCCCAATCATCTGTTTGAGATGGCCCCGGAGAACAGCAGGGTCTGGGTGGGATGCGCTTCCCATGACAAGGGCGGCGTTGTCCGCAAGATCTGCTCGGTGGGGTGCATCGGCTGCATGAAGTGCCAGAAGACCTGTCAGTACGGCGCCATCACCGTTACGGAGAATCTGGCCCATATCGATCCCGAGAAATGCACCAGCTGCGGCGAGTGTGTGGAGGTCTGTCCCGTCCATGTGATCCATATGGTGCAGTAAGCATTTACAAAATGGAACTGCCCGTTCCCCTGATCCGGGGAGCGGGCGGTTTTTTTCTGGAAAAGTCATCCAATGGGGCGGTTTCAGGCGGGAAAGGATTTGTTTTTTACAGGCAACGGTGGTATAATAACCCAAAGAGGCTGTGATGCCTTGATTTTAGGCCGTTTGCCGCCAGGGAGGTTTTTGGAAAAATGGAGCAGCAGAAGGTATTCCCCACCGCCTGTTTTGGATTTGATAAAAAAGTGGTTCTGGATTACATATATGAGCAGGATACCGCCGCTAAGGCCAAGGAGGCGGAGTATGAAAGCCGGATTGGGGAGCTGGAATCCCAGATCACCGAGCTGCAGGGCCGCCTGGAGGAGCTGAACGCCCAGTGCGAGCTGGCCAAGGCGCAGCTTTACAGCGAGAAGGAGGCCGCTGCCGCCTCCAAGGCCAGCTATGATAAGCTCAAATCCGACGCTGACCAGCTGGTTCAGGTGGCCCGGAACAAGGATAACGAGCTCCAGATCCAGATGGAGCTGAACCGCCAGCTCCAGAACCGGAACGCCGAGCTGGAAAATCGCATCTCCGCCCTGACCCAGGAGTTGGAGGAAGCCAGAAAATCCACTGGGGACAGCGCCCGAGAGGCCCTGGAAAAGGCGAAGGCCGAGGCGGAGGAAATCCTTGCGTCGGCCGAGCAGAAGGCCCAGTCCATCCGTGAGGAAGCGGCCAAGGAGGCGGCTCCCGAGGCGGAACGCCTTCGGGAGGAGCTGGGAAAGATGAAGGAAACCATCGGCGGAATGCTGGCCCAGTTTGAAGGCGAGCTTTCCAAGCTGGACAAGGGTGGGGATGATACCGCTGCCCGGGAGGAAAGCGGCGCTTTTTTTCCCCAAGCGCCCGGCCGTCAGGAACCGGCGGGGCGGGTGAAGGTAAAGGTCCGGCGGTAAAGCAGGCCCGCCCTGTGAGCGGACCCGCCGGGAAGCCCCTGCTGCGGATCCTGGGGGAGCGCCTGCGGCGGAGGATTTTCCGCCGGCTGTAAAGAAAATTCCTTTTTGTGAGGGAGAGTTGAAGAATGCCTGATTTCACCGGCGATGTCTGGATCAATATACAAGGGATGGTCGCAGGCGCCATCAATACTTTCCGCGTCCGGGACGCTTTGGATATCGCCATTGTGGCCTTTTTGATCTACCATCTGATCCTTTTGGTGCGGGAAACCCGGGCCGGGCAGCTGATCAAAGGGGTACTGGTAATCCTGCTTTTGTACTTGGCGGCTTCCGTGCTGGAGCTTTACACCCTGCGCACCATTATGGAATATGTCATCCGGTACGGCGTCATCGTCCTGCTGATCCTGTTCCAGCCCGAACTGCGCAAGGTGCTGGAGCAGGTGGGTCGAACCAGCCTTTCCAACCTGACGGTGTTTGCCCCCAATATGAGCGCCAGCGAATACGAGCGCAGCCAGATGATCAAGACCATCAACGCCATCTGCGACAGCTGCGCCGTCCTTTCCAAGGAGAAGATCGGCGCCCTGATCGTGATGGAAAAGGAAACCAAAATTGGGGATATTATTTCCACCGGCACCATTATTGACTCCCAGGCCAGCGCGGACCTGATCAAGAACGTGTTCTTCCCCAATTCCCCCCTCCACGACGGCGCCCTGGTGATCCGCAACAGCCGTCTGTATGCGGCGGGATGCTTCCTGCCCCTTTCGGATAACTACGAGATCAGCCGCTCTCTGGGGACCCGCCACCGGGCGGCCCTGGGAATCAGCGAGGTTTCGGACGCTGTGGTGGTGGTGGTTTCGGAGGAAACCGGCAATATCACCGTGGCCAAGAACGGGAAGCTGAACATCGGCATCACCGTCAACACCCTGAGCACCATCCTGTACAATGAGTTTATCAGCAGCGAGAAGGAAAGCTCCTCCGAAAGGAAGAAAAAGCTTTTCAGGAGGGTGAAGAAATGAATCTGAAGCCCACCTTTTCCGGGCTTTTGAAAAAGCCCAGCTATACTGTGATTATTTCCATCCTGATTGCCGTTATGGCGTGGTTCGTGGTCGTAAATACCGACCCGGACCAGGAGCGGGTGGTCACCATTGAGAATGTGCCGGTGAATATCTCCACCACCGCCCTCAACAGCCTCGGCCTCAACATCATTGAGGGGGAGGACCCTGTGGTTTCGGTGCAGGTCCGGGGCAGGATCACCGAAGTCGGCATATTGACGGCGGACGACATCCAGGTCCAGGCCAGCTTTTCGGACATCGCGGGGGCCGGGACCTACGAGCTGCGGCTGTCCGCCACCTCCGCGGCGGGAACGGTGGAAGCCATTATACCGGAAACCATCACCATGACCTTTGACCGGGAAACCAGGAAGGAGCTGCCGGTGACGGTGGATATCAACGGCCTTTCGGTTCCTGAGAACGACTATATCCTGGGGGCGGTCACCGCGAATCCCTCCTCTGTCACGGTAAGGGGACCGGAGAGCGACGTGAACCGCATCGCCAGGGCGGTGGTCCGGGCGGACCTGTCCGAACCCCTGACCCGGTCCCAGGTGGTGTCGGCGGACATTGTGTTTATGGACTCCGACGGCAATGTGGTGGAAAGCGAGCACATCACCAGCGATTTCACCTCGGTGGATATCACCATCCCGGTGAAGCGGATTGTGGAACTGCCCCTGCGCCTTTCCTTCACCAATGTCCCGGAGGGCTTCCCTCTGGAGGAGCTTGCCTACACCATGTCCAATGAAACCATTGTGGTGGCCGCCCAGGAAAGCACCATCAGCGCCACCCAGGAGATCATCGCCGGCGTCATTGACATGGAGCAGCTTGACCTGACGGAGCAGAGCACCTACACCTTCCAGGTGAGGCTGCCCGACGATTTTGTGAACATCGACAATATTGAGAACATTGTGGTGGAATTTGATACCCAGGGGCTGACCTCCACCTACCTGAACCTGAGCACATTCGAGGTGCTTAATGCGCCGGAGGAATTTACCGTGACGCCCCTGACCCAGGCCCTGTACAATGTCAAGATCATCGGCTTCGCCGAGGAGATGCAGTCCATCCAGCCCGACGATTTCCTTGTGACGGTGGACCTTTCCGACCGGGAGATTCAGCTGGGCCAGTACGAATTCCCGGTGAGCATTTCCGCTCCCGGCCAGGGGAGGGTCTGGGCATTGGGAAGCCATACCGCGGTGGTGAATATACAGGCGAGGACAGAAACGGAAACCGCGGTTGAGGAAGAAGGGAACGGTTAAGGGTTCCGATTGGTTGATTGATTCTCTTGGGCCTGCCCGAAGGGCGGGCTCAAGCCTGTTGTGGAGGTTTTTATGTCGGTACTGGTGAGCGGCGTGCGGGTAGGGCTGATGGAGGACCAGGAGGACCGCTGGCAGCGGGCCCTGGAGAAGGCGGGGATTCCCGGCGGGGAGGTGGTTTCCCGGCGGGTGGTGAAACGGTCGGTGGATGCCAGGCGGAAGGACCGCATTGCCTTTATCTATACCATCGGCTTTGAGGTGAAGGATGAGGGGAGGGTGCGGACCGGGCCGGAGGTCCGGCTCCATACCCCCTGCAGCCTGGACACGGCGCCGGGGCATTCGCCCATGGGAAGCAGGCCGGTGATCGCCGGCTTCGGCCCCGCGGGGATGTTCTGCGGGCTGCTCCTGGCCCAGAAGGGCTACCGCCCCCTGATTCTGGAGCGGGGGGAGGCCATGGAAAACCGGGTGGAAACGGTGGGGGCCTTTTTCCGGGACGGCGTCCTCCGGGAGGACAGCAACGTCCAATTTGGGGAAGGAGGGGCCGGCACCTTTTCCGACGGGAAGCTCACCACCCGGATCAACGATCCCCGCTGTGAATATGTCCTGGAGCAGTTTGTGCGGCTGGGAGGGCCTGAGGAGCTGCTGTGGGAAGCCAAGCCCCATGTGGGCACCGACCGCCTCCGTCAGGTGGTGGTGGCCCTGCGGAAGGAGATCGAGGGGCTGGGGGGCGAGGTGCGGTTCGGTGTAAAGCTGGATGACATTACAGTGAAAAACGGCGCCCTGGCCGGTATCTCGGCAGGGGGAGAGGCCGTGGCTGCCGAGAACCTGGTCCTTGCGGTGGGCCACAGCGCCAGGGATACCTTCGCCATGCTCCGGCAAAGGGGCCTGGAGCTGGCGGCCAAGCCCTTTTCGGTGGGGGTGCGGATCGAGCATCTCCAGGAGGACATCGACCGGGGCCTTTACGGCGCCATGGCTGGGCATCCCCTGCTGCCCAAGGGGGAATACCAGCTCAGCAGCCGCAACAGCCAGGGCCAGGCGGTTTACACTTTCTGTATGTGCCCGGGGGGCGTGGTGGTTCCCGCCGCCTCGGTGGCGGAAACGGTGGTGACCAACGGCATGAGCAACTATCTGCGGGACGGCCGCAACGCCAACGCCGCCCTGGTGGCGTCGGTGGATGACCGGGACTTCGGCGGGGACCCTATGGAGGCCATGGCGTGGCAGGAGGCCCTGGAAAAGACGGCCTGGTCCCTCACCGGGAGTTACCGGGCGCCGGCCCAGACGGCGGGGAGGTTCCTGGAAGGGAAGCCCGGCTTCGTTCTGGGCAGGGTGGAGCCCACCTACGCCATCGGGGTGGAGGGGGCGGATTTCGCACGGCTGTTTCCCCCCAGGGTTTTGGAGCAGCTCCGGCTGGGGCTGCGGGCCTTTGGAAGGCGGCTGCCGGGCTTTGATGCTCCGGACAGCTTTCTCACCGGGCCGGAAACACGGACCTCGTCGCCGGTGCGGATCCTTCGGGACGAGGAGGGCCAGGCCAGGGGGATCCGGGGCATCTGGCCCTGCGGAGAGGGGAGCGGCTACGCGGGAGGGATCATGAGTGCCGCCGTGGACGGCCTCAGGACCGCCCAGGCGCTGATGGGGCGCTACAAACCATTTGCCTAACCGGGGAAAAAGTGCTACAATATTTTCTGTATTTTTGGATCCCCGGATGACGGGCAGGGGTGCCTGGAGCGCCCATTTCCCGGCGCCGGCGGGGAAAAGGAGTGGTTGGGTGGAATTCAAAAGCTGGAAAATCCTGGCTCCCGGGGAGAAGGAGGCCTTTCAGGGGCCCCAGGGGCTGCCCGGTTTTCTCCAGACCCTCCTTTCCGCCCGGGGAATCCGGGGGGAAGAGGCTGTCCGCCGCTTCCTGAACGGGGGCGGCTCCCTGTACGACCCCTTTCTTCTGAAGGATATGGACCGGGCGGTGGAACGGGTCCGCCGGGCCATTGCCGGCTTTGAAAGAATCCTGGTTTTTGGCGATTACGACTGCGACGGCGTCACCGCCACCGCCATCCTTTACGATTATCTGGAGAATGTGGGGGCGGATGTCCTTTACTATATCCCGGAACGGGAGGAGGAGGGCTACGGCCTGAACCGCGGAGCCCTGGACCGGATCCGGGACGCCGGCGTCAGCCTGGTGATTACGGTGGACAACGGCATTTCCGCCCTGGAGGAGGCCGCCTACGCCACCTCCCTGGGGGTGGACATGGTGATCACCGACCACCACAAGCCGGGGGAGCGGCTCCCGGAGGCGGCGGCGGTGGTGGATCCCTGGCGGGAGGACTGCCAGTACCCCTTCCCGGACCTTTGCGGGGCGGGGGTGGCCTTCAAACTGATCTGCGCCCTGGAGGGGGACACCGAGGGGATGCTTCTGGAGCATTACGGCGACATCCTGGCGGTGGGGACCCTGGCGGACGTGGTGCCCCTGGTGGACGAAAACCGGCGGATCGCCTCGGCGGGGCTGGGGTGCCTCGCCGCTACAGAAAACCCGGGGCTCCAGGCCCTGGCCCGGACCGCCGGGCTGGACCTTTCCAGGCGGGACGCCGACGCGGTCACCTTCGGCCTCGCCCCCAGGATCAACGCCGCGGGGCGGATCGGGTCGGTGGACCACGCCCTGGAGCTTCTCCTCTGCCAGGACGAGGGACGGGCCGGGGAGCTGGCGGAGGAGCTGGATTCCCTCAACGCCCGCCGCAAAGAGCTGGAAAAGGAGATTCTGAAGGGGATACAGCGGCTTCTGGAGGCGCGGCCGGGGCTTTTGGACCGGCGCATCCTGTTCCTTGCGGGCGAGGGGTGGCATCCGGGGGTTATCGGCATCACCGCCTCCCGGATGGTGGAGCGGTACGGCAGGCCCTGTGTCATTGTTTCCCTGGATGGGGAGGAGGCAAGAGGCTCCGCCCGGAGTGTGGAGGGCTTCTCCATCATCGACGCCGTCCGCTCCTGCGGGGAACTGCTGACCAAGTACGGCGGCCACCCCATGGCGGCGGGCTTTTCCCTCAAGGCCGCCAATGTGGAGGCCCTGGGGCGCGCCCTGGAGGAATACGCGGCGGAGCGGTTCCCGGTGATGCCGGTTTCCTCCCTGGCGGTGGACGCCCTTCTGGACCCCCGGGAGATCACCCTGGAGAATATCCGGCAGATGGAGGGGCTGGCCCCTTTCGGCTGCGGGAACCCCCGGCCGGTGTTCGGCCTTCTGGGGGTCCGGATCACCGAAATCCAGCCCATCGGGAACGGGAACCATCTGCGCCTGGGGCTGGAGCAGAGGGGGACCGCCCTCCAGGCGGTGCTGTTCGGCGTGGGGCCGGCGGCGTTTCCCCTGGAGGCGGGGGAGGAGGCGGACTGCGCCGTATCCCTCAGCGTCAACGAATACCGGGGGGTTCAAAGGCCGTCGGTGCGGATCCTTTCCATCCGCCCAAAGGGCTTCGATATGGCGGCAAAGCTGCGGCTGGAGGCCGCCTACCGGAGCCTGCGGCGGGGGGAGGAGCCCCAGGGCTGCCGGCCGGAGGAGCTGTCCTTCGGCCGGGAGGACCTGGCGGTGGTGTTCCGCTGGCTCCGGGGCCATTCTCCATGGCGCAGGGGGGTGGACATCCTCTCCCACCGCCTGGGGAGCGCTTCCAATTACTGCAAGGTCCTGGCGGCGCTGGATATCCTCCGGGAGCTGGGGCTGATTTCAAGAAGGAACGAGGAGGGCGTGGAGGTCATCCAGGTGCTTCCCTCCGGCGGGAAGGCGGAGCTGAGCGATTCGCCTACATATCGTTTATTTCAGCAAGAGTTGGTGAACTGATGGACGAGCTTTTTGGGAAATTGTCGGCAAAGATCGAACAAACCAATAAGCAGTACGATATGGATAAGATCGAAAGAGCTTACCAGATGGCGAAGCGCGCCCATGAGGGCACTCTGCGCCGCTCCGGCGAGCCCTATATCGTCCATCCGGTGAGTGCCGCCATCATCCTGGTGGAGCTGGGAATGGATACCGATTCCATTGTGGCGGCGCTGCTCCACGACGTGGTGGAGGACACCGATGTCACCCTGGAGGAGATTCGCAAGGAATTCGGCAAGGACGTGGCCCTGCTGGTGGACGGCGTCACCAAGCTGGGCCGGATCCCCTTTTCCTCCCGGGAGCACCAGCAGGCGGAAAACGTCCGCAAAATGCTGCTGGCCATGGCCCAGGATGTCCGGGTCATCATCATCAAGCTGGCGGACCGCCTCCACAACGCCCGTACCTTTGAATCCCTGCCGGATGAAAAGCGCCGGATCAAGGCGCTGGAAACCATGGAGGTTTACGCCCCCCTGGCCCACCGCCTGGGGATCCGGGGGGTCAAGGAGGAGCTGGAGGACATCTGCCTCAAGTACCTGGACCCTGTGGCCTACGCCGAAATCGAGAGCCAGCTGGCCCTGCGCAAGGAGGAGCGGGAAGCCTTCCTCCAGCGGATCATCGCCCGGATCCACAAGCGGCTGGAGGAGGAGCACGTCACCGCCCAGATCGACGGCAGGGTCAAGAGCATCTACGGCATCTACCGCAAGGTTTATATGCAGGGGCGGGATATGGACGAGATTTACGATATCTACGCCGTGCGGATCATTGTGGATTCGGTGCTGGAATGCTACAACATCCTGGGCATCATCCACGATATGCTCCAGCCCATCCCCAACCGCTTCAAGGATTACATCTCCACTCCCAAGCAGAATATGTACCAGTCCCTCCACACCACCGTCATCGACAAGGAGGGCATCCCCTTCGAGGTGCAGATCCGCACCTGGGATATGCACTACACCGCTGAATACGGCGTGGCGGCCCACTGGAAGTACAAAATCGGCCTGGAGGGGAAGGACAGCCTGGAGGAGCGCCTTTCCTGGATCCGCCAGCTGCTGGAATCCCAGAAGGAATCCGACGACGTGGAGGACCTGGTCAAGTCCATCAAAACCGACATCGCCCCGGAGGAGGTCTTTGTCTTTACCCCCAAGGGGGATGTGATCACCCTCCCGGTGGACAGCACCGTCATCGACTTCGCCTACGCCATCCATTCCGAGGTGGGCAACAAAATGATCGGCGCCAAGGTGGACGGGCGGATGGTGAGCCTGGACTTCAAGGTCAAGACGGGGATGATCGTGGAGGTCCTCACCGCCTCGGGGCGGGGCAGCGGCCCCAGCCGGGACTGGCTCAACATCGTCCGCACCAGCGAGGCCCGGAACAA
>CAJFUT010000108.1 GCA_904420255.1 uncultured Angelakisella sp.
AAAGCGGCTATTATACCATTTTTTTAAAAGCCCTTTTCCTCGTCCCCTTTGGGGACAACCGGAAAAGATGGCCCATACCACAACCGCCTTGCGCTTGTGGTATACTATGATATATCATTTTAATGAAGCGGGGGAGGGCGGCTGCGTGGAGGCTGGGAAAACAAGGCGGGTCCACCTGATGGACGAGCTGCGGGGGGTCCTTATCATCGGGGTGGTGCTGTACCACCTCCTGTACGACCTGGCGGTGCTCTTCCCGGTGGGGATTCCATGGATGTTCGACCCCTGGATGAACCACGCCCGGAATATCTGCACCGGCTCCCTCATCGTCATCTCCGGCATCTCCTGCCTCTATTCCCGGAGCAACCTGCGGCGGGGGCTGCGGACCTTCGGCCTGGGGCTGCTCCTTTCCCTGGTCACCGGCATCTTTATGCCCAGCCAGTTCATCCTCTTCGGCATCCTCCATTTCTTCGGGGCCTCCATGATGCTCTACGCCCTGCTGCGGCCCCTGCTGGAGCGCATCCCCACCATTCCCGGGATCGTGGGCTGCGTCCTGCTGTTCTGCCTCACCTGGAATGTCTACTCCGGCTATGTGAACATCCTGGGCCATACCCTCCATCTGCCGGATTTCCTCTACAACAAGCCCCTACTCTTCCCGGTGGGCTTCGCCTGCCGGGGGCTCTCCTCGGCGGATTATTACCCCCTCCTGCCCTGGAGCTTCCTCTTTTTCGCCGGGAGCTTTTTCGGGCGGTATGTCCGGGCCGGGAAGCTGCCGGAATTCTGCTACCAGAGCCATTTCCCCTGGCTCTCCCGCCTGGGGAGCCACACCCTCATCATCTACCTGGTGCACCAGCCGGTGATCTACGGCGTCCTGACCCTGCTGTTCCACTGAGGCCCTCCGCCCGCCGGAGGGCTTTTTTCCTTCCTTGCCTTTTTCTTTCAGGCCATGGTATACTGAAGATATCCCGCATCAGGAGGTGTCTGAACAATGGACTACAAGGAGCGGTTCCTCTCCATCTTCCGGGAAAATGTCACCCGGGACGGGGGCGAGGAGCTTTTGAAATGGCTGGAGGGCACCGATTTCTTCACCGCCCCCGCCAGCACCAAATACCACTGCGCCTGCCCCTCGGGGCTGGTGATGCACAGCGTCAGCGTCTACGAAACCATGATGGAAAAGCACTTCGTGGAGGGGGAGGACAGCCGGGAGAGCTTCGCCATCTGCGGCCTGCTCCACGACCTGTGCAAGGCCCAGTACTACAAAATCTCCACCCGCAACGTCAAAAACGAGCAGACCGGCCAATGGGAGAAGGCCAACTACTACTCGGTGGAGGATTCCTTCCCCTACGGCCACGGGGAAAAGAGCGTCTTCCTCATCGAGCGGTTCCTGCGGCTGAAGCCCGCCGAGGCCACCGCCATCCGCTGGCACATGGGGGGCTTTGACGACGCCGCCCGGGGCGGATGCTTCGCCATCAGCCTGGCCTACGAAAAATACCCCCTGGCTGTCAAGCTCCACCTGGCGGACCTGGAATCCACCTACCTCCGGGAAAAGGGGACCTCCCTGGTCAACCGGAAATAACCGAATATCCTTCTGGAGGGCCCCGGCTCCGCGCCGCAGGCCCTCCTTTTCGCTGCCCGGGGGTGCAACCTGCCCCGCCTATGGCACTTCCTGTCAACCAGTCCTAGCTACCGAGCTACGGGCTATCGCTTCTGGAAGGCTTTCTGACGTGATGCCAGCGGGGGCCACCCCGCCCGTGCTACGGACTGGCGCTCATAACCGCCTTTCTAACGATATGCCCGCGGGTGCCAACCCGCCCCGCGGGGGCCACCCCGCCCCGCCCACGGCAGAAAGATTCACCAAATCCCAAGCTACCGAGCTACGGACTGTCGCTCCTGGAAGCCTGCCGGACGTGCCGCCAGCGGGGGCTACCCCGCCCGCCTGAACCTATTTTCCGGGAGGGCAATATGATGGTAGGGGGAAACTGCCCCGGGAGGGCGCGGACGCCCTTCCGCCGGCCCTTTTCCATCAACATCAAAGGGGATCTCTCCATGAAACATACCAATCTGGCCCGCCTCCGGGAGGGTGAATCCGGCTGGGTCACCGGGATCGAAGGGCGGGGCGCCATGAGCCGCCGCCTCCAGGACATGGGGCTGGTGCGGGGCACCCGGGTGGAATGCCTCCACCGGAGCCCCTTCGGGGACCCTGCCGTCTACCTGATCCGTGGGGCCGTCATCGCCCTGCGCCAGGAGGACAGCGGCTGCGTCCTGGTAGATACTCAGTAACCCGGGCGCCGGGGCCGCGGGGGGCCGTCCAAAAGCCGCCCCGCCCCCCGGCGTCCGTCACGAAAGGAGAACCGACAATGGGACTGACAAGAGGCTCCACCGGCCTGAAGGCGGTGGACAACGGCCTGACCATCCGAAGGCAGGAGGCAGGCGACCTGGTCTTCGCCCTGGCGGGCAACCCCAACGTGGGCAAAAGCACCGTCTTCAATTCCCTCACCGGGATGAACCAGCACACCGGCAACTGGCCCGGCAAAACGGTGGCCACCGCCCAGGGGCGGTGCGTCTGGCAGGGGACGGGCACCATCTTCGTGGACCTCCCCGGTACTTATTCCCTCCTGGCCCACTCCGCCGAGGAGGAGGCCGCCCGGGATTTCCTCTGCTTCGGCGGGGCCGACGGGGCGGTGGTGGTGTGCGACGCCACCTGCCTGGAGCGGAACCTGAACCTGGCCCTCCAGGTGATGGAACTGACCCCCCGCACCATCCTCTGCGTCAACCTTCTGGACGAGGCTGCCAAAAAGGGGATCCATGTGGACCTGGAGGCCCTGGAGCGCAGCCTGGGGGTCCCGGTGGCGGGCACCAGCGCCCGGAGCGGCCAGGGGCTGGATGAGCTGATGCGCCAGGTGCGCCATGCCGCCCCCAGGGGGAGCGCCTTCCGGGTGTCCTATCCCCAGGTGGTGGAGGACTGCCTCTCCCTGCTGGAGCCCGCGGTGCGGGAGGCCGCCGGGAACGGCCTCAGCCCCCGCTGGCTCTCCCTGCGGCTGCTGGAAGGGGATGAGGGCTTCGCCGTTTCCCTGGCCCGCCGCCTTGGCCGGGACATCACCCGGGATCCCCCGGTGGCGGAGGCCCTGGCCGCCGCCGGGGACCTGCTGGCCCGGAGGGGGTGGGGCCCCCGGGAGCTGGAGGAGGCGGTGGCCGGGTCCCTGGTGGCCGCCGCGGAACAGATCGCCGCCCGGGCGGTGTCCCTCTCCCTCCCCGACCCCGGCCGTCTGGACCGGCGGCTGGACCGGATCTTCACCAGCCGGGCCACCGGCGTGCCGGTGATGCTCCTCCTGCTGGCCCTGGTCTTCTGGCTCACCATCGCCGGGGCCAACTACCCCAGCCAGCTCCTCTCCGACCTGCTGTTCGGGCTGGGGGAGGTCTTCCGGGGATGGCTGGCCGGGTGGGGCTCCCCGCCCTGGCTCACGGCGCTGCTGCTGGACGGCGTCTACCGGGTGCTGGCCTGGGTGGTGTCGGTGATGCTGCCGCCCATGGCCATCTTCTTCCCCCTTTTCACCCTGCTGGAGGACTTCGGCTACCTGCCCCGGGTGGCCTTCAACCTGGACCACTGCTTCAAAAAGGCCCACGCCTGCGGCAAACAGTCTCTCACCATGTGCATGGGCTTCGGCTGCAACGCCGCCGGTATTGTGGGCTGCCGCATCATCGACTCCCCCAGGGAGCGGCTCATCGCCATCCTCACCAACTCCTTCGTCCCCTGCAACGGGCGTTTGCCCCCTCCCGGGGAAGGGAAACAAATACGCGGCGGCCCGCCGGGCCGCCGCGTATCCTCGCCCCCCAGCGGGGCTATTTCGTTTCGGCGGGGGGTTCTTCCTCCTTCTTCTCCCTGCGGCCGGCCGCTTTGTAAACAATCAAAGCGGCGATGGCCAGGAGGACGATCCAGCACCACCAGCAGCCGAAATGGGTCCTGCCGCCGGTGAGGAAATCAATGAGGCAGAATACGCCCCGCTCCTCCTGCGCCTCCGGCTCCTCCCGGGGGGCTTCCTCCCCGGAGACGCCGCCGTCTTCCGACGGCCGGGAGGGCTCCTCAGCATCGGGCTCCTCCTGGGCTGGGGCCTCCCCGGCGGGGACGGGCTGGAGGGCCGGGGAGGCGGGCTGCCAATCCCGGTAATATTCCTCCAGCTCCGAGAGGGGGTAATAAATCCGCCCGGGCTCAGGCGTCAGGGCCCCCTCCGCCGGGATATAGATGGTTTCGCCGTCCCAGTCGATCTCCAGGTCCACCCCGTTTTCCCCCAGGGCTTCCATGATCTCCGGGGGGAGGTTTTCCAGGCGGCCGCCGTCCAGATGGACCACGTCCCCCGGCTGGCTGTCCAGGATCTCCTGGAGGACGTCCTCCCAGGTCTGGTCCTCGCGGCGGTCCTGGGAGGAACCCGAGGAAACCTGCCGGTCGGCATAGGCCACGGCATAGGTGGAGAACCGCTTCACATGGAGGGTCAGCATGGTCCTGTCCCCGCTCACCGTGAGGTATTCCTCCCCGGCGCCGGGGCCCCCCTCAATGCGCTGGGCCTCGCCTTCATGGACCCGGTAAACGCTGTAGCTGTATTTCCCCTGGAGGTCCCGGGGAAGGAACAGCACCACCTCCAGCAGGACGCTGGATTCTTTGAGGGAGATTTCCGTCGCGGGCTGATCCGGTTCTTCCACCCGCTTGCTCAGGGCGTAGTCCATCAGGAGGGCCAGCTGGTCCCTGGGGGCCTTCACCCCCTGGATGAGGGCCAGGTCCTCTTCCGCCGCGCTCTCCGTCTTTTCCCCGGCGGTGAAGGTGATCTCCACCGTGGCGCCGGCCGCTACTTTTCCCTTGTCCTCCTCGGTGTAGACGGTGCCGTCGGTGCTGTCAAAGACGGTGTCCAGGTTGCCCACCACCACGGGCGGGATGTTGTCGGCCACCCTCACCACCGAATTGGTCATGCCGGCGGGGAGGGTGATCCGGGTATCCGTCACGTCCGCCGCCACAATCTCCACCTTGCGGGTCACGGTGATGCCGCCGTAGTTGACCACCAGGTTGTAGACCCCGGGGGCCACCCGGTCAAACTGATAACTGCCATTCGTGCCGGTGAAGGCTTCATCAATCTTCTCCGCCCCCCGCATGAGGGTGACGGCCGCATTGGCCACGGGGACCAGCTCTTCCCCACCGTCTTCCTGGCCCTGGTTCACAATCCCGCCGATGGCATAGGTGTTTTCCACCCACCGGGCGGTGAAGGTCACATCCCCGGCGGGCATGAGGAAGCTGTCCCCGGGCTGGTAGAGGGCCCCGCCGTATTCCCAGCCGGCAAAGAGGCTCCCCGCCCGGGTGAAGGGATTCTCCGGCAGGGTGATGGCCTGGCCCGCCAGGGCGTCCGGCAGGGTGGGGGGATCCCCCTGGGCCCCTTCCCCGCCCTGGAAGGAAATGGCGTAAAGGGCGGGAGCGGCCTGGCCGTAGATGCTGAGGGCGCCCACCAGCCGGGCCTCGCCGCCGGAGCCGCCGCTGTGGCGGTAGTTGCCGTCGGTGATCTCCACCCAGATTTCATAGCTGCCGGGGAGGGCGGGCTCCGCCACATCCTGGCCGTTCTGGCGGTAGGAAACGGTGTAGCCGTCAAAATCCACGCTGGGGGTGACGTCGGCAAAATGGGC
>CAJFUT010000109.1 GCA_904420255.1 uncultured Angelakisella sp.
GCAGAGGGCCTGCCAGCAGAGGACCACCTCCGCCCCAAAGGCCAGCCAGGGGGAGAAAAGGCCGCAGAGGCGGAGGATCCCCCAGGCTGCCCCCCAGCTCCCCAGGGGCAGCACCAGGGCCAGGACGCCTCCCGCCAGCCGCTCTCCCAGGGGGGTGGCGGGGAAAAGACGGCGCAGCCCCTTTTCCAGCGCCTGGATGGCCGTCCCCATGAGGCGCACCGGGTGGGGCAGCCCCCGGGGGTCCCCCAGCAGCAGGTCCAGGCAGAACCCGCCCAAAACAGCCATCGCCGTCATTTCCTTTCCTCCTTCGGCCGCACCGGCCCCAGAACCCGGAGCTTCCCTTCCTTCTCCCAAAGCCCCGGCTCCAGGGCCAGGAGCCAGCCCCCGCAGCAGGGGCTCTGCCAGGCGTAAAAATCCCGCTCCGGCAGGGCGAAGGCGGCGCAGAGGGCCATGATGATCCCGCCGTGGGTCACCACGGCGCAGCGCTCCTCCCCCGAGGCCAGCAGCTCCCGGGCGATCTCCCGGAAGGCGGCGGCGGCCCGGGCCGCCACGGCGGCACTGCCCTCGCCCCCCGGGGGCGGCGTCCTGCCGCCGCTCTCCACCCAGGCCCGATAGGCCGGGTCGTCCCGGAGCTCCTCATAATTTTTCCCCTCAAAGGCGCCGAAATCGCTTTCCCGCAGCCCCGGCAGCGGCAGAATCTCCGCCCCGGGGCAGAGGAGCCGGGCGGTGGAGAGGCACCGCTTCATGGGGCTCGCCCACACCAGCCGGGGGACCTCCCCCAACCCTCCGGCGCAGCGCCGGGCCAGAGCCTCCCCCTCGGGGGAAAGGTCCTCATCGGTGGAACCCAGGTACCGCCCCTCCAGATTCCCCGGGGCGGGGGCGTGGCGGAGGAGCAGAATCACCGGGGCCCTCATTCCTCATCCCCCTCCGGCGCCTTCAAAATCTGGGGCAGGCCGCAGCAGAGCCGCACCACCATCCGGGCCTCCCGGGCCAGGGCGCAGCAGAGCCGCCCGGTTTCCTCCCGCCAGCGCCGTTCCGCCGGGTCCATGGGCACCACGCCGCACCCCACCTCCCGGCAGAGGACATACGCCTTCCCCCCGAGGCGGGGCAGCAGCCCCTGGGGGTCCTCCCCGGCCGCCAGGGTTTCCCGCACCAAGTCCTCCAGCCCCAGGAGGATGGGGACGGGGTCGTCGATCCGGCGGGAGGCCGATTCCCGGCCAAGGCCGCTCCGCTCCAGGGCCCAGGCCAGCTTTCCCTGGCCCGCGCCTCCTACCACCAGCACCATTCCCCTCATCCTCCCTTTTCACGCCAGCCGGAGGCCCACAGCCGCCCCGGCCAGCATCATCAGCTCGCAGGTTTCCAGGAAAAACCCCGCCAGATCCCCGGTGGTCCCGCCGAACTGGCGGTAGGCCATAAGGCGGTAATACCCGAAGGCGGCGGCGGCCCCCGCCACTGCCCCCAGCCCCGGGCCGGGGGCCAGCCAGATCATGGCCCCGGCGCAGAAAAGGGCCAGCAGCCCGTCGGCCAGGGCAACCGTCCGCTTCTGGGCGGCGGTGGCGAAGGCGTGGACCAGGCCGCTCCCCTTGGCCAGGCGGAAGGCGGCCACCCCCAGGCCGCTGAGGGCCCGGGAGAGGACAAACCCCAGCCCCAGCGCCCCCAGCAGCCGCCCCGTCAGGGCCGGGGCCAGCTCCTGCCACAGGGCCCAGGTCAGGAGGAAATACCCCGCCGCCCCCATGACGGCAAAGGCCCCGGCGTGGGAATCGGAAAGGATCCGGAGCTTCTCCTCCCGGCTCCGGCGGGAACCCAGGGCGTCGGCGGTGTCGCAGAAGCCGTCCATATGGATTCCCCCGGTGACCGCCAGAGGCAGAAGGGTGAGTCCCGCCGCCAGGAGGGGGGCGCCGAAGCCCAGGGCCCGGCAGAGGAGGGCCCAGAGCCCCAGGGAAGCCCCTACCGCCAGCCCCACCAGGGGGAAGAAGCAGAGGGCGTATTTCATCCCGTCCTCGTCCCACTCCACCCGGGGCATGGGAAGGGCGGAATACATCCCAAAGGCGATAATGAGGGACCGCCAGAGCTTCACCGGAACCATTCCTCCTTTCCCTTCATCCATACCGGGATGCCGCAGACCACCTCCGCCGCCCCGTCCGCCAGAGCGGCGGCCCGTCCCTGGAGCCGCGCCAGCAGCGCCAGGTATTCCCGGGTGGCGGGGGGATATCCCTCCCCGTCGGAAAAGATGGTATTTCCCACCAGCACCAGGTGCCTTCCCTTCGCCGCCAGGGTTTCCACCGCCTCCAGGGCGCCGGGGAGCCCCCTGCCCCCCGGGGCGTAGAGGTGGTTGGCCAGGAGGTTTTCCAGGTCCTCCAGCAGGAGGGTGGAACCGGGGGGCAGCTCCCCGGGGGCGGGGCCCAGGGGGCGCTCCAGGGTGGCAAAGCCCTTCCCGGCCCGGAGGGCCCGGTGGCGCGCCACCCGGCGGCGGCCCTCCTCCCCGGCGGGGTCCATGGCGGCAAGGTACAGGAGGGGGCCTCCCTCCCGGGCATGGAGGGCGCAGGCCAGGTCCTCCGCCCAGGCGCTTTTCCCGCTGCCGCTGCCTCCTACCACCAGCATCACCATGGTCCTTCCCTCCCTGTCACTCCTGGGGCTTGTAGGCCTCGATGCGGATCTCCCCAAAGGTGCTCATTTCGTGATAAACCGCCGCCGCCATGTCCAGCAGGGGCATCAGGGCCACCGCCCCGGTGCCCTCCCCCAGGCAGAGGCCGGCGGTGATGACCGGGCTGAGGCCCAGGGCCTCCAGCAGCAGCCTCGCCCCCGGCTCCCCGGAGCAGTGGCTGGCGATCATCCCCTCCCGGGAGAGGGGGGCCAGCCGGAAGGCCGCCAGGGCGGCGGCGGCGGAGATAAAGCCGTCCAGGATCACCGGAACCCCCGCGGCGGAGGCCCCCAGGTAAAAGCCGGTCATGGCGGCGATATCAAAGCCGCCCACCGTCCGCAGCACCTCCGCCGGGTCCCCGGGCCGGGGGCGGTTCACCTCCACCGCCCGGCGGATGGCGGCGATTTTCCGCCGCAGCCCCTCGCTGGAAAGGCCGGCTCCCCGGCCGGTGACCGTTTCCGCCGGGACCCCCAGCAGCACCGAAGCCACCGCGCTGCTGGTGGTGGTGTTGCCGATGCCCATTTCCCCGGCGGCCAGAAGGCGGCAGCCCTCCCCCGCCAGCTCCAGGGCCAGGCGGTAGCCCGCCTCCATGGCCCCCCGGAGCTGCTCCCGGGTCATGGCGGGGCCCTTGGTGATGTCGGCGGTGCCGGGCCCCTGGCTCCGGTCCAGAAGCCCCGGCAGCCCCGGCCTTTGGACCATCCCCACATCCACCGGCACCACCCTGGCCCCCGCCAGGGCCGCCATCCGGCAGACGCTGGTGTCCCCCCGGGTCATGTTCCCCGCCACCACGGCGGTGACCTCCTGGCCCGTCTGGGTGACCCCCTGGGCCACCACCCCGTTATCGGCGCAGAACACCGCCACCGCCCGGGGGGAAAGGGGGCAGTCCGGGTCCCCGGATACGGCGCACACCTTCACCAGGGCGTCCTCCAGAAGCCCCAGGCCGTGGAGGGGCTTGGCGATGGAATCCCACCGGCGGCGGGCCTCCCCGGCCGCTTCGGCGCTGGGGGCCCGGCAGCTTCCGGCCATTTCCTCTACTGTCATCCCATCATCTCCTTTTCCGCTTCCCCGGGGAAGGCGGCGCAGGCCGCCAGAAACCGCCGGGCCGCCTCCGGCTTCCCCGCCAGGTGGAAATGGGGGAAGCCGGCGTAAAGATTCCTGCCGTTCCAGCCCTCGGGCCAGCTCCTGCCGTCGGACTTCCGAAAATCAAAGCCCTCCCCCCCGCTGCCGCTCTGCCAGTAGTGGAAGCTGTGGGCGGGGATGGACTCCCCCGCCCGGAGGAGAAGCCCGTCCTCCCGGGCGGTGAGGGTCCCGTAGCCGAAGCGCCGGAGCTTCGCCCCCCGCCGGGCCTCCCCGGGAATCACCCCCGCCATGGGCCAGGGGGTCCCCTCCGGGTCCTCCAGGGTGCGGTGGAGGTAGAGGAAGCCCCCGCATTCCGCGATGGCGGGCATCCCCGCCGCCACCGCCCGCCGGACGGCTTCCAGCATGGGGCGGTTCTCCGAGAGCCGCCGGGCGGAAAGCTCCGGATAGCCGCCCCCCAGCAGCAGGCCCCGGCTCCCCGGCGGCAGGGCCCGGTCCTCCAGGGGGCTGAAGAAGCAGAGCCGGGCCCCCATCTCCTCCAGGAGCTCCAGGGCGTCCCGGTAGTAGAAGGAGAAGGCGGCGTCCCGGGCCACCGCCACCGTCACCGGCTCCGCCAGGCCCTCCGGCCTGGGGAGGGGTTCATATTCCAGGGGCGGGGCGGAGCGGGCCAGCCTCATCAGGAGCCCCAGGTCCAGGGTCTCCAGGGCGGCGGCCCCCAGGGCCTCCACCTTCCGCCGCAGCCCCGGCAGCTCCCCCGGGGACACCAGCCCCAGGTGGCGGCTCTCCAGGGCGCAGTCCGGCAAGGGGGGCAGATATCCCGCCACCGGCAGGCCGGTTTCCCGCTCCAGCACCTCTTTCATCCGGGGGTAGGAGGCGGGGGGAAGCTGGTTGAGCACCACCGCCGCGACGCCGCTGTCCTCCCGGAAGGCGGCGATGCCCCGGACCAGGGCGGCGGCGGTGAGGGGGGACATCCCCCGGCACTGCAAGACCAGCACCGCCGGGGTCCCGGTGGCGGAGGCCAGGTGGAAGCTGCTGGCGGTGAGGGTATCCCCCCCCAGGCCGTCATAATAGCCCATGACCCCCGCCAGCACCGCCACCCCCCGGCCGGCGCTCCCCCGGGCCAGCAGGGCCCGGACGGTATCCTCCGGCAGGAGGAACAGGTCCAGGTTCCGGGCGGGGACCCCGGTGACCGCCTCGTGGAACATGGGGTCGATGTAATCGGGGCCGCACTTGAAGGCGGCGGGGCGCTCTCCCCGGGCCGCCAGGGCCTGGAGAAGGGCGCAGGCCAGGGTGGTTTTCCCGCTGCCGCTGGCGGGGGCGGCCAGCAGCAGCCGGGGCAGCTCCAGCTTCACAGGGCATCCCCCTTCCCCTCCCCCCGCAGGAGGAACACCGGGTTCTGGGCCAGCAGCAGGTGGCTCCGGCCCGCCTTCCGGGTCCGGGCCGCCGAAACCTGCACCGCCTCCAGGTCACGGAAGGGCAGCTTCTCCAGGGCGGCCCAGCCCCGGGCCAGGGTTTCCAGGGTGACGGCGGCCGCCACCACCCGGACCCGGGGGTTTTTCTCCACGGCCGCCGCCAGGATGGCCTCCAGGCTGCCGCCGCTCCCCCCCACAAAGACGGCGTCGGGGGCGGGAAGGCCCTCCAGGGCGGCGGGGGCCTCCCCCTTCACCAGGGTAAGGTTCCCCGCCCCGAACCGGGCGGCGTTGGCCTGGATGAGGGGCCAGGCGGCGGGCTCCCGCTCCACGGCGAAGACCCTCCCCTCCCGGGCCAGAAGGGCCAGCTCCACCGACACGCTGCCGGTGCCCGCCCCCACATCCCAGAGGGTATCCCCGGGGGCCACCCGGAGCTTCCCCAGCAGCACCGAGCGGACCTCCTCCTTGGTCATGGGCACCTCCCCCCGGAGGAACTCCCCGTCGGGGATGCCGCTGCTGCGCCAGGGCCATGAGCTTTCTGCCGCCGGGGCCTCGGGAGCCCGGGCCAGCACTGCCGCCGGGGCCGGGAATTCCCGCCCTGCCAGCTCCTCCGCCGGCCCGTGGGCCACCGCCTCGCCGGGGTAGGAGAGGCGGGAGCCCACCCACACCTCCGCCCGGGGGAAACCCCCGTCCCGGAGGGCGGCGCAGATGCCGCCGGGGGTCTGGCCTTCCCGGCTGCCGGTGAGGAAAAACACCTCCCCATGGCGCCGGAGCAGCCCGGCGGGGTCGCAGTCCCGGCCGTGGGCGCTGGCGGGGAAGACCCCCTCCCAGGGCCGCCCCAGGAGGGCGCAGAAATACTGGAGGGTGGAGATGCCGCAGAGGCAGGACGCCTCCATCCCCCCTTCCCGGAGGAGGGGGAGGAGGTTTTTCGCCCCGCTGTAAAACCCCACATCCCCCGAAAGAAGGACAGCGGCCCGCTCCACCCCGGCCTGGGAGGCCAGGAAACCGGCGATCTCCCGGGCGGCGATCAGCTCCCGGCAGGGCTTCCCCGTCCCCCGGAAGGGCTCCAGCAGCCGGGGGGCTCCCACCAGCAGCTCCGCCTCCTCCACCGCCCGGCGGGCGGCGGCGGTGAGCAGCTCCGGGTTCCCCGGCCCCATTCCCACAAGGGTCACCTTCATGGCGCTTCCTCCTTTTCTCATTCCCCGCCCAGCAGCTCCAGAAGCTGGGGAAGGGTGCAGGCTTTCCCCGGCTCCGGGGGGCGGCGGATCACCACCACCGCCGCTTCCAGCCGCCGGGCGGCCTCCAGCTTTTCCACCATTCCCCCAGCCTTCCCCCCGTCCTTGGTCACCAGCACCCGGAGGCGGAACTGCTCCATCAGGGCCAGGTTCAGCTCCAGGGAAAAGGGCCCCTGGAGGGCGATGATCCGGGAAAAGGGAACCCCGGCCCGCCGGCAGGCGGCGATGCTCTCCTCGGTGGGGAGCACCCGGGGATAGAGCCGCTCCAAAAGGCCCGGCTCCCGGCAGAAGGCGGGCAGCTCCTTGGCCCCGGCGGCCAGGAGGATATTCCCCGGCAGCCCGGCGCAGAGGGCGGCGGCCTCCTCCGGCGTTTCGGCGGTGAGGCACCCCGGCGGGAGGGGCGTTTCCTCCCGGGCCAGGCGCAGGTATGAAAGCCCCGCGGCGGCGCAGGCGGCCCGGATATTCTCCGACGCCTCCCGGGCGTAGGGGTGGGTGGCGTCCACCACAATGGAAACCCCTTCCCGGCCCAGGGCGGCCTCCATCTCCTCCCGGCCCAGGCGGCCGGCCAGAACCGAAAGCCCCGGCAGGGCCTCCCGCTCCAGCAGCTCCGCCCCCTCCCGGGTGGCCACAAAGGCGGAAACCGGTCCCCGCTTCGCCAGCTCCCGAGCCAGGAGCCTTCCCTCGGCGGTGCCGCCGAAAACAGCGATCTTCCCTGTCATCCGGTTCCCTCCCTTCCCCCTGGAAGGCTCACTCCCTGACCTTCCAGCCAAACCGCTCCCGGAAGTCCCGGAAGCATTCCTCACAGACCCAATGGTACCCGTCCGGGGTGCACCAGCCCCGGTGGAGATCCCCTTCCCCGGGGCTGAACTTCTCCCCGCAGAACTCACAGTGGTCGTGGTCCCGGAGGCTCCCGTCAAAGGGCCGGAACTCCAGCTCCGCCCCCACAAGATACCTCTCCTGGCCCTGGAGCCGCCAGTCCTCCCCCAGGGGGGCGGA
>CAJFUT010000110.1 GCA_904420255.1 uncultured Angelakisella sp.
CCGGTGCCGGCGGCGCAGGCCAGAGCCCCCGCCAGAAGGCAGCGCCGGGTGCCGATGCGGTCGTCCAGCCAGCCCAGCAGCAGCTTGCCGCCCACGTTGCCGGTGAGGCAGAAGGTGCTCATCAGGGCCCCCACCTGGGTGCCCAGGCCCACCGACTGTCCAAACTCTGGCAGGTGGTTATTGAACACCGTGGGCAGGGAGATGATGACCGTCGCCGCCACCAACAGCCAGAAGCAGCGCTCTCGGAGGAAACCGGCTGCCCGGGGGCCCTTCCCCACCGCCCCTTCGGGGGCGGGGTCGTCCCCTTCCTCCCAGCCGTAGGGCTTCATCCCGATATCTGCGGGGCGGGCGTGAAGCACCAGCAGGGAGGCCGGCACGGTGACGAGGAAGCTCACCGCCGCCACCAGCAGGGTGGCGGTTCGCCACCCCCAGACGCCGATCATCCAGGTGCCCACGGGGCTCATGACGGCGCCGCCCACGCCTGAGAAGGCCATGGCCACCCCCACCGCCAGCCCCACTTTTCTGCGGAACCACTGGTTGAGGATGATGGGGGACATCACCATATAAAGGAAAGCGCCCGCGGCCCCCCGGATGGCGTTGGCGATGTACCACTGCCACAGCTCCTGGAAAAAGGCGGTGGCCGCCAGGGAAAGCTGGCAGGTCAGCAGGCAGAGGGTGATGAAGACCCGGGGCCTGCACCGGCGGATGACGCTCCCCGCCGCCGGCAGCAGCAGCATATTCACCAGGTTGCCGATGGTCATGCCCATGGAATACTGGGCGGTGGTGAAGCCCAGCTCCCGGCAGGTGGGCGGCATGAAGATCCCCAGGGTGTTCTGCATAATGCCGCACCCGCCGAACTGGATGCAGCAGCAGGCCGCCAGAATATACCAGGCGTAATGGGGGCCCCTCCGGGCCGCCGTCAATGCTTCTTGTTCCTTCATATCTGCCCTCTCGGGGACGGCACGGGAGGGAGAAGGACGGTGAAATCTCCTCTCCCGTGCCGCCGCAGCTTACAGATTTTGCCTGGGACAAACCCGGGGCATCACTTCCAGAAGATGTTGTCGGGCATCTCGGTGAAGGACTCGATGCCGGTTTCGGTGATGACGTGGGTATCCTCCAGGTTGAAGCCTCCCTTGACCGGGGCGTTCCCGGTGGCGGAATAGGGGGTTTCCAGGCAGACCACCATGCCGGGCTCCAGGATATGGGTGGTCTTGGGGGCCAGGGTGGGGTATTCCTCGGCGCCCTCGCCGCAGCCGATGGAGTGGCCCACATGGCCTCTGGGGTACTTGGGCAGCAGGCGGCTCTTCTCCACGTCGGCCCGGACGGCGTTGTAGATGTCCTTCATGGGGACGCCGGGTTTCAGCATGGAAACGCCCAGGCGGTTGGCCTTGTAGAGGGTGTCGTAGACCTCCATCACCGCGTCGGAGGTGGTGCCGCCCACGGCGAAGGTCCGGGCGATGTCGGAATTGTAGCCCAGGTATTTGAAGCCCACGTCAAACTTGATGACGTCGCCTTCCTGGAGGATGTAGCCCCGGGGCATCCCGCAGAGGCCGAAATAGGGGCCGGCGGCGGGGATGTAGCCGCTGTTCCGGGACATGGTGCCGTGCTCCAGGTTCAGCAGGCCGGAATAGTAGATGAACATGGCGTCCAGCTTCCAGGCGGGCATACCGGGCTTAATATCCACCGCCATGTGCTTCCAGGCCAGGTCCAGCTGCTGGGCAGCCAGGCGGAGCATATCGATCTCCCAGGGGGTCTTGACGATGCGGGCGTCCCGGACGGCGACGCTGCCGTCCACCACGGCGCCCTGGGGGAGGGCCTCCATGAGGGAACCGTAAAGGTGGTGGCTGATGTGGCCCATCTCCACCCCCAGCTTGCCGTCCATGGGGATGCTCTTGAAGATATCCAGGGCGATCTTGATGGGGGCGTCGGGGTCCATCACGTCGCCCTTGTCCTTGCGGGATTCCTCGGTGCCGTTGTCGATGAACACCCAGGACATGAATTCCCGGACGTCCACCTCCTGGGTGGAGGCGTAGGCATCGGCGCTTTCCAGGGTGCTGATGATGAGGTGGACCTCACCCTCGGCTGGGACCATGGCGTAAGAGGTGCCCACCAGGGGCATATAGCCGGTGGCGTAAAATACATTGGCCGGCTCGGTGAGGAGCAGGTAGCCCAGGTCGTGCTTCTTCATCTCGTCCTGGAGCTTTTTCCGCAGCAGGGCGGTTTCACGCTTCGCCAATACGGGATGAAGGCATTTTTCAAGCTTGTTCTGCATAACTGAAACCTCCTTTATATTGGGGGAAGGGCGCTCCCTTCCGTTCGGGGATCAAGCTGCCGGTCACGGATCCTGCTTGGCAAGGGCCCGCTTGTCGCCGGCGGCCAGGATGCGGCTGCCGAAGCCGAAGCAGATGATGCCGGTGATGATGAAGTAGGCAAAGAAGAAAATCGTCGTGAACTGGCTGAACTCCAGGACGTTCAGCACCACAAAGATGCCGATGAGCACTGTGGAGATGAGGCAGAGCAGGATCCGGGCGCCCTTGGAGGCGAAGATCCTGGAAAGCTTCTTGGCCTGGGCCCAGTCCTCGGGGCAGTGGTCGGGCATCAGCACGAAGCCCCAGACGGGGATGAGCTGGGGGATCAGGGAAATGGCGGAGGCAAGGCCCGCCAGGGCGCCGATGTTCATGCCGATGGCGTTGGGGATGAAGGCCATAAGGAAGAAAACGGTGTGGAGAATCCAGGGCACGCCGTGCTTATTCCGCTTGGCAAAGACGGGAGGCAGCCAGCCCTCGTCCACGCCCCGGATGATGGTGGCCCAGTACCGGGCGTAGTTGGAGTTGATGGTGGTGGTGATGGCCAGAAGGGCGCCGCCGATGACGAAGAGCAGGTACCAGTTGCCGGGATAGATAATCTGGGCCTGGTAGGTCATGGGCTGGCCGGCCACCTCGGCGATGGGGGCCACGCCGGAGCCGACGAAGGCAACGCCGCCGAAGGCCAGGAAGGCGCAGATATAAACGATGTTGGTCATCAGGGGGATGTTGCGGTGGGGGTTCTCCATATCAGGGCCGAACTGGGGCAGCAGGGCGCAGCCGCCGAC
>CAJFUT010000111.1 GCA_904420255.1 uncultured Angelakisella sp.
GGGGCGGCGTTCATTGGCCGTCCGGCCCGATCTCGCCGTGCTTCTCCTCAAAATCCCGGATGCACTGGCGGACCAGGTACAGAATCTGGCCGTTGATGGAGCGGCCCTCGTATTTTGCCACATACCGCAGTTTCCGATGAAGCTCCGGGTCCACCTCGATGCCCAGATGCTTGTTTGCCGGATTCCTCATGCCCGCTCTCACCGCCCAATATTTTTTATGAAGTATATTTTATGATAGCACCTCCCCTGGACAAAGGTCAACACGCCGGGTGGGCTGGCGGCAGGGAGATTCGGCCCTCCGTCCCGCCAATTTTGTCTTGACACCCCCCGCCCCGGCATCTTATAATAAGCTATTGGACAAAGGCGTCTGCGGCAGGATATTCTCTGTTACCTGGAGAATGTCTTTGTGGCAGACGCCTCCCCTTTTGCCCGGCCCGGTCCGGGGGAAGAACATCCGACAGGAGGCGCCCTATGAGCATACACGTGGAAGAGGTCCTGGAGTTTGTGGAGGAAAACGACATCAAGTTCATCCGCCTCACCTTCTGCGACCTGTTTGGCGTCCAGAAGAACACCGCCATCCTTTCCTCCCAGCTGGAAAGGGCCCTGCGCCGGGGGATGCCCTTCGACGCCTCGGCGGTGCCGGGGTTCGCCGGGCTGGAGGAGGGGGACCTGCTCCTCTTCCCGGAGCCCGGCACCCTGGCCCTGATGCCCTGGCGGCCCGCCCAGGGCCGGGTGGCCCGGTTCTGCTGCGCCCTGCGCCGGGGGGACGGCAGCCCCGCCCCCGGGGACGGGCGGGAGTTCCTCCGCCGGGCCGCCGCCCAGGCGGCGGAGCTGGGCTATGCCGCCCGGCTGGGGACCCAGTGCGAGTTCTACCTTTTCTCCACCGACGGGGAGGGCCGCCCCACCCTGGAGCCCCAGGACCGGGCCGGCTACCTGGACGTGGCCCCCGCCGACCGGGGGGAGAACGTCCGGCGGGAGATCTGCCTGACCCTGGAGGAGATGGGGGTCACCCCGGAAAGCTCCCACCACGAGCGGGGCCCCGGCCAGAACGAGATCGACTTCCAGGCCGCCGCCCCCCTCCGGGCGGTGGACAACTACCTCTCCCTGCGGACGGTGGTGAAGGCGGTGGCCTCCCGGAACGGCCTTTACGCCTCCTTCCTCCCCAAGCCCCTCCAGGACCAGAGCGGCAGCGGCCTCCACCTGGACCTCTCCCTTTTCCGGGAGGGGGAGAACCTCTTTGACGGCTTCTTGGGGAACCCTCACCCCGACGCCGGGGCCTTCCTGGCGGGGGTGATGCGCCGCCTGCCCGAGATGACCATTTTCCTCAACCCCCTCCCCGGGTCCTACCGGCGGCTGGGGTCCCTGGGGTCCTCCCTGGCGGTGGCCTGGTCGGGGCGGAGCCGCTCCCGGCTGCTGCGGGTGCCCTCCGCCCCCGGGGAGCCGGGGCGAATGGAGGTGCGCTCCCCCGACCCCGCCTGCAACCCCTACTTCGCCGTGGGGCTGCTGCTGCTGGCCGGGCTGGAGGGGGTCCGGGACGGCCTCGCCGCCCCCGCCCAGGAGGAGGGGGCGGGCCGCCTCCCCGCCGCCATGGACCTGGCCCTGGAGCTGGCCCGGCAGAGCGGCTTCCTCCGGCGGTCCCTGCCGGAGGGGGTGCTGGACGCCTTCCTGGATGAGAAAGGGCGCCAGTGGGAAGAATACCGCCATGCCCGCAACCAGCACCAGTGGGAGCTGGACCGCTTCTTTGAGATGATCTGAGCCCCCTTCCGGGGGAGAAGGCGCGGGGAAGGGGGGAAAGGGCATGGAGGGGACCCTGGTGGTTTCCGGGGCCAAGAACCGGGAGGAGCTGGGGCGGTTCCTGGAGAGCTGCGGCTGCCGGGGGGTGACCCTGGCGGCCAGCGGCGCCGAGGCCCGCCGCCTCCTGGGGGAGCGGGAATTCGCCCTGGTGGCGGTGGCGGCCCCCCTGCCGGACGAATTCGGCGGGGAACTGGCCCTCCACGCCGTTTCCGCCACCGACAGCGGCGTCCTGCTGCTGGCCGGGGGCGGCCGCGCCCAGGAGGTGGCGGAGGGCTTGCGGGAATACGGGGTGGCGGTGCTGCCCACCCCCCTGAGCCGCCAGGCCGCGGCCCAGGCGGTGGAGCTGCTGCTGGCCGCCCGCCGGAGGACCCTCCGCCTCCGGGAGGAGAACCGCCGCCTTTCCCGGCGGCTGGAGGACGCCCGGCTGGTCTGCCGGGCCAAATGCCTGCTGATTCAGTACGGCGGGATGACCGAGGAGGAGGCCCACCACGCGGTGGAGCGCCGGGCCATGGACCGGCGGCGCTCCCGGCGGGAGGCGGCGGAGGAGATCATCGCCGCCTACGAGGGGGAGGCTGCCGAGTGAGAGAGAAGGGTGTGTGTATGGAAAAGACGGTACGGTATATTTTTGTGACGGGCGGGGTGGTTTCCGGCCTGGGGAAGGGCATCAGCGCCGCCTCCCTGGGGCGGCTTCTCAAGGCCCGGGGCCTGCGGGTGGCGGCCCAGAAGCTGGACCCCTATGTCAACGTGGACCCCGGCACCATGAGCCCCTTCCAGCACGGGGAGGTGTTCGTCACCGAGGACGGGGCGGAAACCGACCTGGACCTGGGGCATTACGAGCGGTTTATCGACGAGGACCTGAACCGCTACTCCAACCTCACCTCGGGGCGGGTCTACTGGGACGTCCTCAACAAGGAGCGCAGCGGCGCCTACCTGGGCAGCACCGTCCAGGTGATTCCCCACGTCACCGGGGAGATCAAGCGGTTTGTGGGGGCCCTGGCGGAGCGCACCAATCCCGATATTATCATCACCGAGATCGGCGGCACCATCGGGGACATTGAGAGCCAGCCCTTCCTGGAGGCCATCCGGCAGCTCTCCCGGGAGGTGGGCCGCCAGAACTGTATGTTCCTCCATGTGGTGCTGGTGCCCTACCTGAAATGCTCCGGGGAGCACAAGACCAAGCCCGCCCAGCATTCGGTGCGGGAGCTGCGGAGCATGGGCATCATGCCCGACGTCATCATCGCCCGGTGCGACGAGCCCCTGGAGCCCGGCACCCTGGAGAAGATGGCCATGTTCTGCGACGTCCGGCCCGAGTGCGTCATCGAGAACCGCACCCTGGGCAGCCTTTACGACGTGCCCCTGATGCTCCGGGACGCCCGGCTGGACGAGATCGTCTGCCGGTACTTCGGCCTTGACACCCCCGCCCCGGACCTCTCCGACTGGGAGGAGCTCTGCCGGCGCGTCGCCCACCCCCGGCGGCAGGTGACCATCGCCCTGGTGGGGAAATATGTGGAGCTCCACGACGCCTACCTCTCGGTGGCCGAGGCCCTGCGCCACGGCGGCTACGAAAACGGCGCCGGGGTGGAGATCCGCTGGGTGGATTCCGAGAAGCTGGACGACGGCAATGCGGCCAAAGCCCTGGAGGGCTGCGACGGCATCCTGGTGCCCGGGGGCTTCGGCAGCCGGGGCATCGCGGGGATGATCGCCGCCGCCCGGTACGCCCGGGAGAAGGGCGTCCCCTACTTTGGCATCTGCCTGGGGATGCAGATCGCCGTCATCGAGGCGGCCCGGCACCTGCTGGGGCTGCCCCTGGCCAATTCCAGCGAGTTCGACCCCGACGGCCCCGATTCGGTCATCGACCTGATGCCGGACCAGAAGGGGGAGATCCCCAAGGGGGGCACCATGCGGCTGGGGGCCTACCCCTGCCATCTGGCGGCGGGGAGCCTGCTGGCCCGGGTTTACGGCGTCCAGGATATCGCCGAGCGCCACCGCCACCGCTACGAGGTGAACAACCTCTACCGCCCCCGGCTGGAGGCGGAGGGGGGCCTCGCCCTCTGCGGCCAGTCCCCCGACGGGCGGCTGGTGGAGGCGGTGGAGCGCCGGGACCACCCCTTCTTTGTGGGGGTCCAGTACCATCCCGAGTTCAAGTCCCGGCCCAACCGGGCCCATCCCATCTTCCGGGCCTTCATCAAGGCCGGCCTGGATTACCGGGAGGGCAGGGGCTGAAAGATCAAATATTCCCGCCCGGGTGGGGAAAGCCCCGGGCGGAGCAAGCGGAAAAGGAGTAAGGAGCTTATGCTGACTGCCATTGTTGGGATCAACTGGGGAGATGAGGGGAAGGGCCGGATGGTGGACCTCCTCTCCCAGGGCTATGAGGTGGTTTCCCGCTACCAGGGGGGGAACAACGCCGGCCACACCATCCTGGTGAACGGGGAAAAATTCGTGCTGAACCTGCTGCCCTCCGGCATCCTGCGGCCGGAGGTGGCCAACGTCCTGGGCCCCGGGATGGTGGTGGACATCGCCCACCTCCGGGGGGAGATGAAGCGGCTGGAGGAGCGGGGGGTGAAGATCACCCCGGAGCGGCTGAAGATCAGCCACCGGGCCTGCATCTGCCTGCCCTGCAACGTCCGCCAGGACTGCCTGGAGGAGGAGCGGCTGGCCGACCAGAAGTTCGGCTCCACCCGGCGGGGCATCGGCCCCATCTACGGGGACAAGTACATGAAGAAGGCCCTGCGGATGGAGGACCTGCTGGACCCGGCCCGGCTGGAGCGGGAGTTGCGCCACCTGCTGGACTGGAAGAACCTGATGCTTCATAACGGCTACGGCGCCCCGGCGGAGGACTATGACGCCACCATGGCCTGGCTCAAGGAAAACGGCGACCCCCTGAAGCCCTATATCTGCGACACCGGGGCCTTCCTGGAGGAGGCCGTCGCCCAGGGCAAGAGCGTCCTCTTTGAGGCCCAGCTGGGGGCCCTCCGGGACATCGACTACGGCATCTACCCCTACACCTCCTCCTCCACCACCCTGGCGGCCTACGCCCCCATCGGGGCCGGCATCCCCGGGCGGAAGCTGGACCGGGTCATCGGGGTGATGAAGGCCTATTCCTCCTGCGTGGGGGAGGGGCCCTTCACCTGCGAGCTGTTCGGGGAGGAGGCGGAGGCCCTCCGGGCCGCCGGCGGGGAATACGGCGCCGCCACCGGCCGCCCCCGGCGGGTGGGGCCCTTCGACGTCCCCGCCTCCCGGTACGGGGTGGCGGTCCAGGGGGCGGACTGCCTGGCCCTCACCAAGATGGACGTCCTCTCCGGCATGGAGAAAATCCCCGTCTGCGCCCGGTATTCGGTGGACGGGGCGGAGACCGAGCGGTTCCCCAGCGGCGACGCCCTGGTCCGGGCCAAGCCGGTGGTCCAGTACCTGGAGGGCTGGGGCTGCGACATCGGCGGCTGCCGCCGGTGGGAGGACCTGCCCGCCGCCGCCCGGCGGTATGTGGAATACCTGGAGGAGCAGGTCCGCTGCCCCATCCGCTATGTGTCGGTGGGGGCGGACCGGGACGCCTACCTGGTCCGGTGACGCCGCAGCCTGAAAGTGCAGAGGAAGCGCCCCGGAGAGCCCTTCGGCTCTCCGGGGCGCTTTGCGCAGGGCTAGGGGACAAAGACGCTTCCCGCCTGGAGGATGCCCCGGGCCAGGTCGGGGCGGTAATCGGGATGGGCGGGGTCCAGGCTGTTGACGGTCACCCCGGGGACCCCCTTCCTGGCGGTGGCGTGGATATAGCGCCCCTCCCCCAGGAAAAGGGCCACATGGCCCCGGAAAAAGAGCAGGTCCCCCTTCCCCGCCTTCTCCGGCGGGATGGGGCGGATGGGGAAGCCGGGGACGATGGCGGCGTCCCGCCAGATGGCGATGCCGTTCATCAGGTAGGTCTGGCTGCAAAGGCCGGAGCAGTCCAGCCCCAGGGGGGTGCGCCCACCCCAGCGGTAGGGGCAGCCCAGGTAGGAAAGGGCGGTTTGGGCCAGGACCTCCCGGAGGCCCTCCTCCGGGAGCGGTCGCCCCTCCGGGGGAAGCTCCCCCAGCAGGCAGTCCCGGAGGAAGCCCCGCCGCCCGCCGCAGAGGAAGGCGGCCGTCCAGCCCTCCGGGGCGGAGCCGCCGGCCAGGGCCGCCCAGGCGCCCCTGGGAAGGGTTCCCAGCCGCCGCCCCTGGACCCGGGGGACCTCCAGCAGGTCGGCGAAGGGGGCGGTCACCATCCGTTTGGGGGCGGCCGCCCAAGGGCCGGCCTCCGAAGCGGGAAGGAGGCTCCCGGCGGGCAGGTAGCCGGTGTAGCGGTAGTGGGTGCGCACCAGCCGCCAGCCCCCGGGAAGCTCCTCCAGGATTTCCAGAGGCCAGCCCCACAGGACCTCGTCGGAAACCTCCCCGCCCGGGCGGGCCAGGAGGGAGGCCAGGGGGACCTTTACAAAGGCGCGGTTCATGGGCAGCGCCTCCTTTCCGGGGCCGCCGGCCCCTTGAATGGGCCCCTCCTCCCACGCTCCGGAAGGGGAGGAGGGGCTGCTTATACCCAAAATATGCAAAAAATTTTTTACTTATTGCATTTTGTGAAAATAGAATGTAAAATTTTACTGACAACTTTCATTTTTCGGAAGGTTGTCAAATGCCCCGGAATCAGGGAGGGGGATTCCGCGCGCCCATTGCGGAAAAAACCGGAGGCTTCCCCGTTTGCCCTGAAAAAACCTGTTGACAACGGCGGTGTATCAGAATATAATAAGAACATTCCGAAGGCGGCGGCTGGCGGGGCCGGGAAGAAAAAGCCCCTCCCTCCGGCGCTTTATCGGAGGAAATCAGGAAATAAAATGAAACTGGCGAAAAAGATCATTCAAATATGGGCCTGAAAATTGCAGGAATGAAACTGATTGATGCAAATTCGCCTTGACAGGAAAGGAGGGAAGGGGCTTTGATCACGCTGACCGACGTAACCAAGGATTTCGGCAGCCTCCGGGTCCTCAAGGGGATCAACCTCACGGTGAAGGAGGGGGAGAAGCTGGTCATCATCGGCCCCAGCGGCTCCGGCAAGTCCACCCTGGTGCGCTGCATGAACTTCCTGGAGGAGCCCACCTCCGGCCATGTCTACATCGACGGGGTGGAGCTGACCCGCAAAAACCGCACCGCCATGATCCGGAAAAGCTCCGCCATGGTGTTCCAGCAGTTCAACCTTTACCCCCACATGACCGTCCTCCACAACCTGACCCTGGCCCCGGTGAAGCTCCAGGGGATGAAGAAGGCGGAGGCGGAGGCCCTGGGGATGAAGTACCTGGAGCGGGTGGGCCTGGCGGACAAGGCGGACGCCTATCCCCCCATGCTCTCCGGCGGGCAGCAGCAGCGGGTGGCCATCGCCCGGGCCCTGGTGACCAACCAGAAGATCATCCTCTTTGACGAGCCCACCTCCGCCCTGGACCCGGAGATGGTTCAGGAGGTGCTGGATGTGATGATCCAGCTCTCCAAGGAGAACATCACCATGGTGGTGGTGACCCACGAGATGGGCTTTGCCCGCCAGGTGGCGGACCGGGTCATCTTTATGGACGACGGGGTCATCGTGGAGGAGGGCTCCCCGGAGCACTTCTTCGAGAACCCCACCAACGAGCGGACCAAGGCCTTCCTGGGCAAGATCCTGCGCTGAGCTCCTTCCCCCCTGGGATGGAATCATAGAGAAAGCAAGAAAAGAAACTGTAAAAGCGAATGAAGGAGGCAATCCCTATGAAACGACTGATGAAAGCACTGTCCGTGATGCTGGCGCTGGCGCTGCTCCTGGCGGGCTGCGGCGGCTCCGGCACATCCTCTTCCTCTGCGGCCGCCTCCGGCGGGGATTCCTCCGCCGCCTCGGGCGCCGATACCCTCCAGGCCATCAAGGACCGGGGTGTCCTGCGGGTGGGGGTCAAGGACGACGTCCCCGGCTTCGGCCTCTATAACACCGAGACCCAGGCATATGAGGGCCTGGAAATCGAGCTGGCCAAAATGATCGCCGGCGACCTGCTGGGCGACGAGAGCAAGGTGGAATTCACCGCCGTCACCGCCGCCACCCGGGGACAGCTGGTGGACAGCGGCGACATCGATATGGCCATCTCCACCTTCACCATCACCGAGGAAAGAAAGCAGTCCTATAACTTCTCCACCGCCTACTACACCGACGCCGTCACCGTCATGGTGAAGAAGGACGCCGGCATCAATACCCTGGCGGACCTGGATGGGAAGACGGTGGGCGTCGCCACCTCCTCCACCTCCTCCACCGCCCTCACCGCCGCCGTCCAGGCGGAGAAGCCCGACGCCCAGGTGGAGTATAAGGAATTCGCCTCCTATCCCGAGATCAAGGCCGCCCTGGATTCCGGCCGCATCGACGCCTTCTGCGTGGACGGCTCCATCCTGGCGGGCTATATGGACGACACCGTCATGCTCCTGGCCGACCGCTTCAGCCCCCAGGAATACGGCGTCTGCATCAAGAAGAGCAACACCGACCTGGCCGAGTATGTGGACGGCCTCATCACCGGCTGGCTTGAGGACGGCACCATCGACGGCCTCATCGAGGAGCTGGGCCTGGTGGCCAGCTTCGAGGGCTGAAATCGGACCCTGAACGCGAAGAGATAACCGGGCCGGGGGCGGGGCGGATCCCGCCCCCGGGCCGCGCCCCCGCGGCGGGGGCCGAAACCATTTCGGGACAGAAAGGAGGAGGGCCGAATGAGCGACGGCGTATTCGCCCTTTGGCGCTGGCAAAGGCTGCTGGAGGACTGGGAGGTGTTTGCCTCCGGCCTGCTCACCACCCTGGAGGTGGCGGTGCTGGCCCTGCTGCTGGCTTTGGCGGCGGGGGTGGTGCTGGGCCTGTTCTCCACCTCCGAGAGCCGGGTGCTCCGGGCGGTCAGCCGGGTGTATGTGGAGTTTTTCCAGAACACCCCCCTGGTGATCCAGGTCTTTTTCCTCTATAACGGCCTGCCCTATGCCGGCATCGTCCTCAGCGAGTTCACCATCGGCGTGCTGGGGGTTGGGCTCTACCACGGGGCCTATATCGCCGAGGTGGTCCGGGCCGGCATCCAGTCCATCCACCGGGGCCAGATGGAGGCGGCCCATTCCCAGGGCTTCACCACCCTCCAGGCCATGGCCTACATCATCCTGCCCCAGACGGTGCGGATCATCCTGCCCCCCATGGCCAACCAGGCGGTGAACCTGGTGAAGAACACCTCGGTGCTGGCCATCATCGCCGGCGGGGACCTGATGTACCGCTCCAACGCCTGGGCCACCAACGGCACCCTCAGCTACGGTCCCTCCTATGTGGTGACCGGGGTGCTGTACTTCATCCTCTGCTTCCCCCTGGCCACCTGGGCCAGGCGGTATGAGGAGCGGCTCAAGAGCCGTACCGTGCCGGTGGCGGCGTCCTCGGTGAGCCGTCCCAATCAGGAGGTGGCCATCGAATGCTGAAAATCTTCCAGGACGTCTTTACCCCAAGCAATACCATGTTCCTTCTGGAGGGGCTGGGCCTCACCCTGGTCATTTCGGTGGTGACGGTGGCCCTGGGCATCCTCCTGGGCACCATCCTGGGGCTGCTGCGCTCCTATGACCGGTTCATCCTGGGGCGGCTGGCGGCGGTGTATATCGAGATTTTCCGCAACACCCCCCTGCTGCTGTGGATCTTTGTCTTTTACATCCTGATCCCGGTGGGGACCCCCACCGTCCGCGGGGCCATGGGGATGACCCTCTTCACCTCGGCGGTGATCGCCGAGATCGTCCGGGGCGGCCTCAACTCGGTCCATCGCGGGCAGTTCGAGGCGGCAGCCTCCCAGGGCTTCAGCTTTTTCCAGACCCTGTGGTACATCGTGCTGCCCCAGTGCTTCCGGCGGATCGTCCCCTCCCTCCTGAGCCAGGTGGTCACCACCATCAAGGACACCTCCTTCCTCTACCAGGTGGCCATCGCCGAGTTCTTCTACCGGGCGAAAAACCTCATGTCCAGCCTTTCCAAGACGGTGGTGGTCACCTCCGGCCACGTCTTTACCATCTTCGCCGTGGTGGCCATCGTCTATTTCCTCATCAACTTCTCCATTTCGGTGGCGGTCCGCTCCCTCCAGCGCCGCCGGGAAAAGACGGCGGTGAGCCTGTAAAGAAAGAAGCCCCCGCGCCAGTGGAAGATTCTTCCGCTGCGCGGGGATTTTTTTGTCCGTGAGAGAAGGCTTCCAGAATCGCCGGGATTCTTTTAGGTTGTGCCCTGGGTAGAGTTTCGGTTTGAGAGTTTGTCAGGCAGAAGCCCGACGCCGAGGTTGCCACTTTCTTGATCAAAAGAAAGTGGCCAAAGATTGACCGGGGGCGGGGTGGCCCCCGCATCCCTCCCTGCGGTCGGGAACGTGGCCTCGAAAGCCCCACCGGGGCTTTCGTCCCGTTCGGGACCGGCCAGCTCGCAA
>CAJFUT010000112.1 GCA_904420255.1 uncultured Angelakisella sp.
CTTTGGCCACTTTCTTTTGATCAAGAAAGTGGCGACACGGGGCTTGGGCTTCTGCCTGACAAATTCTCAAACCACAAATACTTCCCATAGCACAAGCTAAAAAGGCATCCCAGCGATTCAGGTAAATCAAAAATAGAAAGAGGCCCCCCGGGATGCAGGGCCTCTTTCTGAACAAAGATAGAAAGTAGCGCAGCGTTTCAGCAGGGTGCGGGGCAAGCCCCGCAATTAGTAGCGTCCGAAGTCGGCGGAGGCGTCGCCGTCCAGGTCCCTGCCGAATTCGTAGTCGTTGCCGGGGAGGACGGCGTTGAGGAGGATGCCCAGGATGGCGGCGATGGCCAGCCCCGAGAGGCTGATGGTCAGGTCGCCGCTCTGGTAGATGGTCAGGCCCCCCACGCTGTTGAAGCCCAGGGCGGACACCAGGATCACCGCGGCGATGATGAGGTTGCGGGAGTTGGTGAAGTCCACCTGGTTCTCCACCACGTTGCGCACGCCGATGGCGGAGATCATGCCGTAGAGGATGAGGCTGATGCCCCCGATGATGGCCGAGGGGATGGTGTTGACAATGGCGTCGAATTTGGGGCTCACCGAGAGGATCACCGCCACCACGGCGGCGATGCGGATGACCTTGGGGTCGTAGACCTTGGTGAGGGCCAGCACGCCGGTGTTCTCCCCGTAGGTGGTGTTGGCGGGGCCGCCGAAGAAGCCCGCCATGGAGGTGGCCAGGCCGTCCCCCAGGAGGGTGCGGGCCAGGCCCGGGTCGGCGATGAAGTTCTTGCCCACGGTGGCGGAGATGGCGGCCATGTCGCCGATGTGCTCCATCATGGCGGCCAGGGCGATGGGCATGATGGTGAGGATGGCCCCCAGGTCAAACTTGGCCATAGCCGAGGCGTGGATGGGGAAGCCGAACCAGTCGGCGCTGGCGATGGGGGCGAAGTTCACCTCGCCCATCACCAGGGCCAGGGCGTAGGAGCCCAGCACCCCCAGGAGGATGGGGATGATCTTCACCATCCCCTTGCCCCAGATGTTGCAGACAATGATGATGAGGAGGGCCGCCACCGCCAGGAGCCAGTTGGTGCTGGCGTTGGTGATGGCGGAGGGGGCCAGGATGAGGCCGATGGAGATGATGATGGGCCCGGTGACCACCGGGGGGAAGAACCGCATCACCTTGTTGACCCCGAAGAGGTGGATGAGGCCGGCCACCACCACATAGACCAGCCCCGCCGCCACCACGCCGCCGCAGGCGTAGGGGAGCATCTCCGCGTTGGGGACGGTGAGGTTGCCGCTTTCGTCGGGGAGCATGGGGGCCACAATGGCGAAGCCCCCCAGGAAGGCGAAGGAGGAGCCCAGGAAGGCGGGCACCTTCCCGCCGGTGATCAGGTGGAAGAGCAGCGTCCCCAGCCCCGCCATCAGCAGGGTGGTGGAAACGCTCAGGCCGGTGATGAGGGGCACCAGCACCGTGGCGCCGAACATGGCGAAGACGTGCTGGAAGCCCAGCACCAGCATTTTGGGCACGCCCAGCTCCCGGGCGTCGTAGATGGCGTTCTCGTTTTTCATGACATCCTCCTTCTTTCACACGCCTCCGGCCCCGGGCCGCAAAAAAAAGAAGGCGCCGGCGCCCTCCAAAAGAGGGGCCGATACCTTCTTCCTTCCCGAAACGGGGGCGGAAAAGAAAGGGGGAGGGAAAAGGGACCGCCGAAAGGAAATCTTCCAGACGCTGCGCCATTTTCTCCCCTCCCCTTCCAGCTCATTCCAAAACATTATAGCGGAAGCGGGGGGCTTTGTAAAGGCTTGGGGCGGAAATTGCCGGAGAAAATCATCCCAGCCCTTCGATGCTCTCCACCGGCAGGGAAAAGACCACCCCGCCGTCCCGGCCGTCCAGCTTGATGTCCCGGGCGATGGCCGCCATAATGGGCTGGCGGTCCTTCCGGGGGGTGAGGATGGCCACCAGCTCCATCTCCTTCTGGAGGGTGATGCCGAAGAACCGCTCGGCGTCGTGGACCCCGGCCCGGCGGGTGTGGAGGAGGGTGCCGCCGGTGGCGCCGGCGCTCCGGGCGGCCTCCATCACGTCGTCGGCCCGGCCCTGGGGGACCGAGGCCAGGATCAGGTCATATTCGCAGGGGGGACGCTTCTCCATCGCTTCTTCAACTCCTTTTTGATCCGTGGGGGGCTGGGCCAGGTGCCCGGCGGCCCGGGCGCTGATGCCCGAAAGGGGCAGGGTAAAGAGGATGCCCCGGCCGGGGTAGCGCAGCCGCAGCTCCCGGGCCAGCAGGGCCCGCAGGCCGTCCGCCGCCGGCTCCGGCACCAGGCTGAGGATCACCGCCTTGTCGGTTTCCCCCAGCCCCAGGTAGTCCAGCATCTCGCTGGAGGCGGTGCCCTTCCCCAGGGCGCCCAGGTGGAAGTACAGCTCCTCCCCGGCGCAGATCCGGGCCACCTCCTCCCCTTTGCTCCGGTCCACAATGGTCACCATCAGGGTGAGTCTTGCAAGCTCCATGTTCAGCGCACCTCCTCCAGGTCGTACTGGATGATTTCGTCCTCCTCCAGGGCGGCGGCGGGCATCCGGCTGGTCTTGACCCGGTACCAGAGCCCCAGCAGCTGGATGGTCACCAGGGGGGTCATGGCCACCAGGGC
>CAJFUT010000113.1 GCA_904420255.1 uncultured Angelakisella sp.
CCAAGGATTTTCATTTGTAGTAAAATTGTTGTAACTGTAGTAAACCTGATTTCTCACAAACCCAGGTTTCATGCGGGTTTGCGGGCTTTCCGTCAGTCCAAAGGCTTCATGGTGGGGAAGAGCAGGACGTCCCGGATGGAGGGGCTGTCGGTGAGGAGCATCACCAGCCGGTCCACCCCGAAGCCCAGGCCGCCGATGGGGGGCATCCCGTACTCCATGGCGGTGAGGTAGTCCTCGTCCACCTGGGCCTTGGAGCCCGGCTCCTGGGCCCGCTTGGCCTCCACCTGGCGGACAAAGCGTTCCCGCTGGTCGATGGGGTCGTTGAGCTCCGAGAAGGCGTTGCCCATTTCCCGGGCGTAGATGAAGTACTCAAACCGCTCGGTGAAGGCGGGGTCATCCGCCTTCCGCTTGGCCAGGGGGCTGTTTTCCACCGGGTAGTCGTAGATGATGGTGGGCTGGATCAGCTTGTCCTCCACAAAGGCGTCAAAAAGCTCCGCCAGCACCGCGCCCTTGGTGGCGTCCCCGGGGACCTCCACATGAAGTTCCCCGGCGCAGGCCCGGGCGTCCTCGTCGCTCTGCCAGCTGTGGTAATCCGCTCCGGAGTATTTCTTCACCGCCTCCACCATGGTGAGGCGCTCCCAATGGCCCATGTCGATCTCGGTGCCCTGGTAGGTGATTTTGGTGGTGCCGCAGACCTTCCGGGCCAGGAGGGTGTTCATCTCCTCCACCAGGTCCATGATGCCCTTGTAGTCGGTGTAGGCCTGGTACAGCTCCACGGTGGTGAACTCAGGGTTGTGCTTGGTGTCCATCCCCTCGTTGCGGAAGATGCGGCCCACCTCGTAGACCCGGTCCATCCCCCCAACCACCAGGCGCTTCAGGTAAAGCTCGGTTTCGATCCGCAGGTACATATCCATATCCAGGGTGTTGTGGTGGGTGATGAAGGGGCGGGCGGCGGCGCCGATCTCGCAGGGGGTCAGCACCGGGGTGTCCACCTCCAGGAAGCCGTTGCCGTCCAGGTAACTGCGGATCTCCCGGAGGATCTGGGACCGCTTCAGGAAGGTGTCCCGGACGCCGGGGTTGACGATCAGGTCCACATACCGCTGGCGGTAGCGGGTGTCGGTGTCCTTGAGGCCGCTCCACTTATCGGGGAGGGGGAGGAGGGCCTTGGCCAGCAGCACCACCTCGTGGGCCTTCACCGAGATCTCCCCCATCTTGGTGCGGAACACCTCGCCGGTGACCCCCACCATGTCCCCGATGTCCAGCTTCTTATAGGCGGCGTAGGCCTCCTCGCCGATGATGTCTTTGCGGACATAGAGCTGGATGCGACCGGAGCTGTCCTGGAGGTCGGCGAACCCCGCCTTGCCCATGCCCCGCTTGGTCATGAGCCGCCCGGCGATGGCCACCTGGGGCCCGGGGGTTTCGTCCCCCTCAGCCTTGTCCACAAAGCTGGACTTGATGCCGGCGGCCAGGGAGTCCACCGGGTAGCTGGTGATGACAAAGGGGTCGTGCCCCTCCTCCCGGAGGGCCTGGAGCTTGTCCCGGCGCACCTGCACCTGCTCGGAATAGACCTCCCGGCTCAGCTGCTGGGCGGCTTCCTCCGCCCGCGCGGCGGCCTTGTCCAGGGCGCCGTCCATCTTTTCCCGGGCGCTTTCCATCTTCTGTTCCAAATCCACGATATTTCCATCCTCCTTGTTCTCGAAAACGGCTTTTATCCTTCCCCTATTATAGCAAAACTGCCGCTTTTGTAAAGAAAAAAAGGGCCCGGCCGGAGCCGGACCCGTCTGGACCTCAGTTGCTGATTTCCAGGATCTTCAGGGAGAAGGAGCCCTTGGGGGCGTGGACCTCCACAATGTCCCCCACCTTGTGGCCCATCACCGCCTCCCCCACAGGGGATTTGTCGGTGAGGCTGTTGCCGCTTCCGCTGCCTTCCACGCTGCTGACGATGCGGTACTCCATCTCCTCGTTGAATTCGCAGTCCAGCAGCTTCACCGTGGACCCGATGTTCACCACGTCCTTCTGGAGGGCGTCCTTATCCACCACCTTGACCACCTTGAGCTGCTCCTCCAGGGTCAGGATCCGGGCTTCCATAATGGCCTGTTCATTTTTGGCCTCGTCATATTCACTGTTTTCCGACAAGTCGCCGAAGCCTCTGGCGGTTTTGATCTTATCGGCCACTTCCGCGCGCTTGACGGTTTTGAGCTGCTGCAGTTCGTTTTTCAGTTCCTCGTAGCCCTCGGCTGTCATGAGTATTTCCTGTGCCATGGTCTGTTGCTCCTTTTCTGCAAAAATACCGGCGGACAATACTTAGTATTATATGCCTCCCGTCCCCGGCTGTCAAGGGTGGAAAAAAGGGTAAGCATCCTGTTTCATCCCCATTTTTCGCCGTTTTTTCCCGCCTGGGCGGGCTGGGGGAATTTACATCTCACTGGCGGCGGGGATTGCCCGCTCCCGCTGCCGGAGAAGGGCGTGGACGGCCGCGTCCATGAGGGAGGCCCGCCGGCCGTCGATGCGGCATTCCCGGATGCCCATATCCAGGGGGAAGCGGCGGAGGCCGGTTTCCCAGGCCGTCCCCAGGAAGGCGCTCACCGGCGCGCCCCGGGGGATCTGGGCCAGAAGGTCCGGGGGCAGCTCCGGTTCCAGACGGTTGATGGTGGGCCCGCCCTGGATGCCGCTGCGGTCCACGGTAAAGACCGGCATAGGCAGCTTCCAGACCCCGGTGGCGGCGGGAGAAACGGCAAAGAGGCAGCCGGCAAGCTCCCCGGGGGAATCGGCCAGCACCAGGCTGGCCCCAAAGCCCTCCATCAGCTCCCGGCAGAGGGCCTGGTACCGGTCCGGGCGGCGGGTGTAGACCCGCAGCAGGGCGCACTGGCGGGCCAGCTCCCCGGCGCACCAGCCGAACAGCCCCTCCTCGTCCACCAGCCCCACCGACCCCCGGCGTCCCTCCTCCCCCATGAGCTTCAGGGCCTGGACCCCCGCCATGGCGGTGAGCCGGCCATAGAATACCGACGGCTGGTAGAGCCCCAGGCCGCAGCCGGGGGGCGGCTCCTGGTCCCCGGCCACCACCAGCCTGGCGGCGGCCCGCCCCGCCATTTTGGCCAGCCGCTCCCAGTGGGGGCGCCCGGCGGTGTGGTCGGTGATGAGGTAGTACCCGTTGCCCAGGAAGCTTTTCCGCTCCACCGTCAGGGCCCCGTTCCGCAGCCAGTCCAGCCCCCGGGCCAGGGGGCCCTTGTCCTCCTGACAGATGGAAAGCACCACAAACATTTCACCATCCTCCTTTTTCCCGGGCCAGGGCCCGGCGTATCCGTCAACGCCTGCGGTTCCAGTGCGCGGACCCGTCCGCCCGGGCTGGGGGCAAGGTATCATAGCCGCAAAGCGGCTATGATACCTTTATTTTCAAAGCCCTTTTCCTCGCCCCCTCCGGGGACAACCGGAAAAGACGGCCCGTACCACAACCGCTTTGCGCTTGTGGTACCATAGCCGTAAAACGGCTATGGTACTTTTTATTCAAAGCCGTTTTTCTCCCCGGCTGCGCCGGGAACCGAAAAACATGGCCCCCTGTACCACAACCGCTTTGCGCTTGTGGTACAGGATATGCCCGTCCGGCGGGGGCTATTCCCCGGTGAGGGGGATTTTTGCCGGGCCGGATGGGGAAGGGCAGTTTTAACGGTTTGTTTCTTTTCTTTTGACCACCCCCGTGCTATAATAAACTGTAACTTGCCTGGCCCGCCGTTTCGGACGGGCCCCGGACCCAACCTGCAAGGAGGCTTGGAGCTTGAACAAGAAGATTTCCCTGGGGGCGGCCATCGCCTACATGGCCATTGTGGCCGCAGTGGCGTTCTGCCTCACCATGTTTTATTCGGAAAACCGGTATAACTCGATGTACAGCAATATTGTGGAGCGGGAGCGGGAATATGACCTCCTGGCGGAAATCGACCAGTACGCCCGGAGCAGCTACGCCGGCACCATCAACGAGGACACCCTCCGGGCGGGCATCGCCGCCGGCTACATCTCCGGGCTGGATGACCCCTACGCCCGGTACCTCACCGAGCGGGAGTACGAGGCCTACCTCAACGCCCAGAGCCAGCGGTATGTGGGGATCGGGGTGGTCACCGAGATGGACGTGGACGGCTACATCCGCATTAAGACGGTGTATCCCCAGTCCCCGGCGGCCTCGGCCCAGATGCAGCCGGGGGACCTGATCGTCAGCGTGGACGGCACCGCTGCCACCCAGGACAATTATACCGAGCTGGTGGGCTCCTTCCAGGGCTCGGCGGGCACCAAGATCAGCCTGGTCCTCCGCCGGGACGCCGAGGAGATGACGGTGGAGCTGACCCGCCGGGAGATCGACGTCCCCACCATCACCTCCACCCTCATGGACAACGTGGGCTACCTCAGCTTCACCGACATCAATTCCCGGTCCTCCAGCCACCTGGACACTGCCATCCGCCAGATGACCCAGGAGGGGGCCCAGGCCCTGATCTTTGACATCCGGGGCCTGGCCAGCGAAAACGTGGAGGCGGTGGGGAATATGCTGGATATTCTCCTGGGGGAGATGACCACCGTCTATATCCAGGACCAGGACGGCAGCCTCCGGGAACTGATGACCTCCGATGAGAAGGAGGTGGAGCTGCCCATGGTGGTGCTGGCGGATTCCGGCACCACCGGCACCAGCGAGCTGTTTGCCCAGGCCCTCCAGGACACCGGCAAGGCCCGGGTGGTGGGGGAGAAGACCTTCGGCAAGGGCACCTACCAGGAGTTCCACCAGCTGAAGAACGGCTCGGCGGTTTACCTCACCGTGGCCCGCTACGCCGGCCCCTCGGGGGTCACTTATGACGAGACCGGGGTGTCCGCCGACTACGAGGTGCAGTACCCCGCCGAGCTGGACAAGACCACCACCCTGGGGAACCCGGAGTTTGATACCCAGCTCCGCCGGGCCCTGGAAATCGCCACCACCGCCGTCAAGACCGAAACCTCCGGCACATCGGAGACCACAGGCGGCTAAAAAGCGAAAACCCGCCCACGGGCGTGAAATTTTATGGCCATGTGCCGCCAAAAGCGGCACATGGCCATAAAATATGAAACCCGAGCGCCGGGACAGCCCTTAACCCTATGGGCAGAAGCGCCGTCCTGCCCGCCTGTGAGCATGGGGGGTCAGCCGCAGGAACAGCTCCCGTCCCCGTCGTCGTGGTCGTGATCCACGTCCTTCAGTTTCCCCACAATGGGCTCAGGGTCGATGCCCTGGCGGGCGTAGTAATCGGAGAGGGCGGCCCGCACCGCCTGCTCCGCCAGCACCGAGCAGTGGACCTTCACCGGGGGCAGGCCGTCCAGGGCCTCCATCACCGCCTTGTTGGTGAGCTTCAGGGCGTCCTCGATGGTCTTGCCCTTGATGAGCTCGGTGGCCATGGAGCTGGTGGCGATGGCGGCGCCGCAGCCGAAGGTCTTGAATTTCACGTCGGTGATGGTGTCCCCCTGGATTTTCAGGTACATTTTCATGATATCGCCGCATTTGGCGTTGCCCACCTCGCCCACGCCGTCGGCGTCGGGGATCTCCCCCACGTTCCGGGGGTTGGTGAAATGGTCCAGGACCTTTTCGGAATACATCATGGCTTTTTCATCCTTTCTTTTTTTCAACCCGCCGGGGGTGTCAGTTGTCCTTGATCTTTTCCCACACCGGGGACATGGCCCGGAGCCGTTCCACCACCTGGGGCACCGCCTCGATGATGCGGTCGATGTCCGAATCGGTGGTCATGTCCCCGATGGAGAGGCGCAGGCTGCCGTGGGCCACCTCATGGGGCAGGCCGATGGCCAGCAGCACATGGCTGGGGTCCAGGGAGCCGGAGGTGCAGGCGGAGCCGGAGGAGGCGCAGATGTCGCGGGCGTCCAGCAGCAGGAGGAGGGATTCCCCCTCCACCCCCTCGAAGGAGAGGTTGCAGTTGCCGGGGAGGCGCAGGGAGGGATGGCCGTTGAGCCGCACCTTGGGGAGCTTGGTCAGCTCCCGGATAAGGCGGTCCCGCATGGCGGTGACCCGGGCGGTTTTCTCCGGCAGGTCCTCCAGGGCTTCGGTGAGGGCCTCCCCCAGCCCCACGATGCCGGCCACGTTTTCGGTGCCGGCCCGGCGGCCCCGCTCCTGGCCGCCCCCTTCCATCAGGGTGGCGGGGAAGGGAATCCCCCGGCGGATATAGAGGGCGCCCACCCCCTTGGGACCGTGGAACTTGTGGGCCGAGAGGGAGAGCAGGTCAATGTTCATCTCCTGGACGTCCACCGGGACGTGGCCCACCGCCTGGACGGCGTCGGTGTGGAAGGGGACGCCCTTCCGGCGGCAGACCTCCCCGATCCGGGCCACCGGCTCGATGGTGCCGATCTCGTTGTTGGCGAACATGATGGTGACCAGGGCGGTTTCCGGGGTGATGGCCTCCTCCACCTGCTCCGGGGTCACCAGGCCGTACTGGTCCACCGGCAGGTAGGTCACCGAAAAGCCCTCCTTCTCCAGGGCCTTGCAGGTGTGGAGCACCGCGTGGTGCTCGATGGCGGTGGTGATGATGTGGCGCTTGCCCTTGGCGGCCAGGGTTTTGGCCATCCCTTTGATGGCCCAGTTGTCCGATTCGGTGCCGCAGGCGGTGAAGTAGACCTCGCTGGGGTCGCAGTGGAGGGCCTGGGCCACCTGGCCCCGGGCCTCCTCCAGGGCGGCGCGGCCTTCCCGGCCGATGCCGTAGATGCTGGAGGGGTTGCCGTAGTGGCTGCTGAACCAGGGCAGCATCTTTTGAAGGACCCGGTCGCTGACCTGGGTGGTGGCGGCGTTGTCGGCGTAAACGATTTTGCTCATAGCTACCAATCTCCCTTATCTCATAAGCTGGGGCGTCCCCGGCGCGGGGCCGGAAGGGGCGGCGCGCGGGGAGATATTTCCAGCAATAATCATATACCAATCAAGTATATTTTTCAAGAGGTTTTTTCAGATTCTTTCCCGCCGCGGCCGGGATTTTCCGCCGGGCGGGTCACCGGGCCTTGAATTTCTCCCACTGGGCCACCGCCATCCGGTCGCAGAGCTCATTTTCCGGGTGGCCGGCATGGCCCTTCACCCAGACGAACTCCACCTCGTGAAGCTCCAGAAGGGGCAGCAGCTCCTGCCAGAGGTCCACATTGAGGACCGGCTCGTTTTTCCCCCGCTTCCAGCCCCGGCGCTGCCAGGAGGCCAGCCAGCCCTTCTCCACGGCGTCCACCAGGTAGCGGCTGTCGCTGGTGAGGACCACATGGCAGGGCTCCCGGAGGGCCTGGAGGCCCCGGATGGCGGCGGTGAGCTCCATGCGGTTGTTGGTGGTGGAGGGCTCCCCCCCGGAAAGCTCCTTCCGGGCGGAGCCGTATTGCAGCACAGCCCCCCAGCCCCCGGGCCCGGGGTTGCCGGAGCAGGCCCCGTCGGTATAAAGGTAAACGGTTTTCCGCTGGTCGTTCATTCTGTCACGCTCCTTTTATGTTATGCCGCCCGGGGGAGAAAGGCTCCCCGGCGGGGGGCGGAATTTTTGGGCGCCTCAGTAATTTTCCCCGATTTCTGCCCATACTACCCTCAGAAATCCCTGTGTTATCTTACCACATCCCCGCCCTTTGGGCAAGGAACCGCCGCCCTTTCCCCGATTCTCCCCGGGGCGAAGATGAAAGCGCCCTCTTGACGAAGTGTGTTCAAACAAGTATAATAAAAAACAGAAATTGATTTGTGCAATCTGCGCAATTTTGCGGGCCGCTGGCCGGTCCCCGCTTTGATTCAGGACTTGTTGAGCTTCCCCGGGCCCTGCCGGGGCGGGGGAGCCGTTTTTGTAATATCGCTTCGGCCGGGCCGGCCGGGGCCATCATCACAAAGCCCTTTTTCGGTGGAAAAGGGCGCGCCGGGACCGGCGGAGGGAATTTTCCCCCGGCCCCGCAGTCAACAAGGAAACAAGGCTCGCCAAGGCGGGTCCCTCTTATTGTGTGAAAAAATAAAAATCATACCTGAAAATATGGAGGTAATCAGATCGTGACGGAAAAAAAGAATACGGAAAACAAGGTGCTGGTGCCGGAGGGCTTTGTGGAAAAGCGCCACCCCGGCCGCCGGGCGAAGAAGCCCGCCGACCCGGCCGCGGCCGTTCCGGAGGGCTTCACCGAGAAGCTCCAGAAGAAGGAGAGCCGCCCCGCCCAGAAGCGCCGCCCCATGGCTCAGATCGGCAAAAAGAGCCAGGAGCCGGCCCAGCCTGCCCAAGGCTCCCAGCCCGCCCCCAAGGCGGAGGAGCGCCAGGCCCAG
>CAJFUT010000114.1 GCA_904420255.1 uncultured Angelakisella sp.
GCGTAGGAGCCCACCCCGCCCAGGCCGAACACCGCCACCGACGCCCTTTCCAGGCGCTCCATGGCCTCTTTCCCCAGCAGGAGCTGCTGGCGCGCCCATTGGTTCGTTTCCATATCCACCCTCCTCCGGCGTTTTCCATTCTCTGAGGCTATGATACCACAAGCGCAAAGCGGTTGTGGTATGGGCCATCTTTTCCGGTTGTCCCCGAAGGGGACGAGGAAAAGGGCTTTGAAAATTGGTATGATAGCCTCTTTGAGGCTATCATACCATCCGGGAGCGGGGAATGCAACCTAGGCCCTGGGGTAGGGGGCCCGCTGGTCGGTGAGGCCCAGCAGATAATCAGCGGAGGTGCCGTAGTACAGCGCCAGGGCCACCAAATGTTTTACGGGAAGGGGGTGGAGCCCCTTTTCATATTTTTGATAGTACTGCTTGCTGGTCCCCAGGATTTTGCTCACCTGCTCCTGGGTCAGGTCATGGTCCTCGCGCAGGTCCTTCAGCCGCTTTGTGTATGTTTCCATCAAAAGATATCCTCCTTTTTGTCCGCTATGCTGATTTTAACACATTGGCGGATGCTGCCACTTGACAATAGCCATATATGGCTACTATAATGGATACAGATTCATACCCTTTGCCCTAAATGAGGAAGGAGGGATATCAGGCCCGCGCCGCCCGGCGTTGATTTCACGCCGGCGGCGGGCTATAATGAAGCTGTGAAATTCAAAAACCATGGCGGCGGCTCCGGCCGCCCGGAAGGAGAAGCAGCCCTTGACCACCCAGCAGCAGCAGCCCGCCCCGGCGAAGCGCCCGCCCCTCACCCCCTGCCAGCGCATCGAGCGCAGCCTCATCACCAAATACCGCAAGACCATCTGGAACCGCTTCATCGGCGGCATCAAGGATTACCAGCTCATCCAGGAGGGGGACCGCATCGCCGTCTGTATTTCCGGCGGCAAGGATTCCATGCTCCTGGCAAAATGTATGCAGCAGCTCCACCGCCACAGCGAGGTGCCCTTCGAACTGGAGTTCCTGGTGATGGATCCGGGCTACCGCCCCGCCAACCGGGAGCTGATCCTTCAAAATGCGGCTTTGATGGAGATCCCCGTCCGGGTTTTCGATTCCCCCATCTTCGGGGTGGTGGCGGATATCCCCAAATCCCCCTGCTACCTCTGCGCCAGGATGCGCCGGGGCTACCTTTACAGCCGGGCCCAGGCCCTGGGCTGCAATAAGATCGCCCTGGGGCACCACTTTGACGACGTCATCGAAACGGTGCTGATGAGCACCCTTTACGGCGCCGATTACCGCACCATGATGCCCAAGCTCCACAGCACCAATTTCCCCGGCATGGAGCTGATCCGTCCCCTCTACCAGGTGCGGGAGAAGGACATCCTCTCCTGGAAGAACTACAACGGCCTTTCCTTCCTCCAGTGCGCCTGCCGCTTCACCGAGGACATCGCCGGCGGGGACGAGCCGGGGAAGTCCAAGCGCCAGGAGGTGAAGCGCCTCATCGCCGCCCTGAAAAAGGACAACCCCCAGGTGGACGTCAATATTTTCCGCAGCGTCCACAGCGTCAACCTGGATACCGTCATCGGCTGGCGCAGCGCCGCGGCGGGCCGCCACAGCTTCCTGGAGGGCTACGGCGCTGCCCCGGGGCCGGAGGAGGAGCTTTGAGGGATGGGCCCCGGCCCCGCCGCGGGCTTCAATTTCAAAAAACTTGCAAAAAGAATATAAAATGAATTAAAATAGATATATTCCAGATTCTTATAAAACACCGCCGCAAAGGGTATGATAATGACATCATTTTATATCCTATTTGATGCGGAGGGAAAACGGCATGGCGGGGAATTATTACACTCCTTTTTCGGTTCGTGTGCCGGAGGAGCTGCTGGACAAGGTGAAAAGGATCGCCGCCCTGAACAAGCGGTCTGCCAACAAGGAAGTGGAGTATATTCTGGAGCATTATGTGGCGGATTGGGAAAGGGAGCACGGCGCCCTGGAAGCCGGGGAAGAATAGCGTGGTCTGGGAAAGGAGCTGGGACGGATGAAACGCCCGCTCCTTTTTGCTTCCGCGGTGTTCCTTGGGGCCCTGGCCCTGCTTCAATGGGAGGGGGAGCTCTCCGGCCTTGCCGCCGCCGGAGGGGTCCTCCTTTTCTGCGTTTTTGGGGGGAGCCGCCGGGCGGCCCTGGAGGCCCTGGCCGTCGGGGCGCTGGCCGCCGCCCTGGCCCTGGCGGCCGGGGCGGGGCTGGAGGCCCGGCTGGAAAGGGCCCGGGAGCTGGAGGGCCGGACGGTCCGCTACACCGGCTGGGTGGAGGAGCAGGACCCCTACAGCCCGGGGCGGGTGCGGGTCCGGGGGACGCTGGACGGGGAGGAGGAGCAGGTGCTGCTGGACCTGCTGGAGGCGGGGCGGGGGCTGACCCCCGGCCGGTGGGTGGCGGGGCAGGCCCGGGTCATTGAGGCCCGGGCCGACGGCGGCGCCCTTTTCACCGGCGGGGTTTCCCTGCTGGCGGCGTCGGAGGGGGAGGCGGAGGAGGCGACGCCGCCCCAGGGCCTTCACCTGGCGGCGGAGCTGGCGGCCCTGCGGTGGGAGCTTTCCCAGCGGGTCTATGAGGACAGCCCGGGGGCGGCCTCGGGGGTGGTGGCGGCCATGGTCTTTTCCCGGGGGGACCTGCTGGACCAGGAGCTGCTGGACCAGATCAACCGGGCGGGAATCCGCCATCTCCTGGTGGTTTCGGGGCTGCACCTTTCCATCCTGGTGGGATGGGTGGGGGCGGCCAGCCGGATCCTCCGGCTGGGAAAATTCCCCCGGACGGCCCTCTGCCTGGGGGCGGTGTGGCTGATGGCGGCCATGGCGGGTTTTTCGGTGTCGGTGCTGCGCTCCGCCGTCATGACCAGCCTGTGGCTGGCGGGGAGCGCCCTGGGCCGCCGGTCCGACGGCCTCACCGGCCTGGGCCTGGCGGGGCTCCTTCTGGGGCTCCTCTGCCCGCCGGTGGTCTTTGAGGCGGGCTTCCAGCTGACCTTTTCCGCCAGCCTGGGCCTCCTGGTGGGGAGCGGCCCCCTGGCCGGGCTGCTGCTGGCCAAGTGGGAGGGCCGGTTCGGCCGGGTGGGGAAGGGTGCCCGGTGGCTTCTGGAGGGGTTGTCTGCCTCCCTCTGCGCCCAGCTGGGGACGGTGCCGGTGCTGGCTTCGGTGTTCGGACACCTCACCACCTGGGCCCTCCTGGCCAACCTGCTGGTGATGCCCTTCATCAACGCCGTCATCCTGCTGGGCGGGCTGGGAGCCGCCCTGCTGCCCCTGGGCTGGGGCGAAGGCTTGGCGGGGCTGCTGCTCCAGGGGGCCCGCTTCCTGGCCCGGCTGATCCTCCTGGCGGCGGAGCTGGTCTGCCGCCTCCCCTGGGGGACGGTTCCGGTGGTGCTGCCCTATCAGCTGGCCCTCTGCTGGGCAGGGGCCGCGGGGCTCCTCTGCTGGCTGGCCCTCCGTCCCCGGATGAAGGCGGGCGCCGCCAGGACCCTTCTGGGCTGCGGGGCCGCCTTCCTGGCGGCGTCGGCCCTCTACAGCGGCTTCTATTACCGGGACGCCGTCCTGGTTTCCGCCGACGGGAACACCGGGGCGGTGGTGATCTCCTGCCCCTCCGGCACCCTGGTGCTGGACGGCGGGGACAGCGATTACCACCGCTGGGCCCTTTCCCAGCAGTTGCTCCGGTGCGGGGCGGAGCCTCCGGCCCTGGTGGTGCGGCCCTGGGATTCCGACCCCAACGCCACCCTCTGGCTGGCCCAGGAGCTGGCCCCCGGCCGGGTGATGGCGCCGGAGGAGCAGCTCCCCCTTCTGGAGGGGCAGCTTCCGGTGGAGTTCCTCCCCCTGGAGGGCGGGGCGCTGGAGGCGCTGCCGGGGGTGGTTGTGAGCCATCCCGCCCCGGAAATCACCTGTGTGGAGGCAGCCGGAAGAAAAGTGCTGAAATGTTGGGCGGGTTATGGTATAATAAAACAATCCGGCCTGCCCCGGGACGCCGATCTGGTCATCGACATGGAGGGCAGGATGTACGCCCCGGCCCTGGAGCCCGGGCGGATGCCGGGGGAGATCACCAACCTTCTCCTGACGGAGGAGGGCTGAGAAGGGGAAAGGGAGGCGGAGCCGATGATCCTGGCGGGAAGCCGGCAGCTGGACCAGATGATCCGGGAGGACCGGGTCCCGAACCTGCTGCTCCTTTACGGGGAGGACGGCCTTTCGGTGACCCGGTACCAGCGGAAGCTGGAAAAGCTGGCGGTGAGCGCCTTCCCGGATTTCAATTCCTACCGCTGCGACGGCAAGGCCCCCATCGACCTGGACGTCCTGGCGGATTCGGCCCTTTCCCTGCCCATGATGGCCCCCAGGCGGTTCGCCCTGGTGGACGACCTGAACCCGGAGCTCCTTTCCGCCCAGGACCTGGAGAAGCTCCGGGAGCTGGCGGAGGAGCTGCCTGAGGAGAGCCTGCTGCTCATCACCGTGCGGAGCGTGGAGCTGGAGCTGAAGAAAAAGAGCGGCAAGGGGGCGAAGCTCCACGCCCTCTGCGATGAATTCGGCGGGGTCTGCCATTTTCCAAGGCCCACCCCCCAGGAGGCGGCCCGGGAGGCAATGAACGAGGCGGTCCGGGCGGGCAGCTCCATGGACCAGAAAACCGCCCTGCTGCTGGCGGAATACTGCGGCCGGGACAGCCAGCGGATGCTGGAGGAAACCCGGAAGCTGGCGGCCCACTCCCCGGCGGGGATCACCGGGGAGGACGTGGGGCTGCTGGTGGCGCCGGTCACCGAGGCCCGGGTCTTCGACCTTTCGGACCGGATCGTATCCGGCAGCCTCACCGCCGCCATGGCCACCATCGACGACCTCTGCTTTCTGCGGGAAAATCCGGTGACCATCCTCTCCATCCTCTCCATGGCCTTTGTGGATATGTACCGGGCGGCGGCCGCCCGGAAGGCGGGGATCCCCGCCGCCGAGGCCAAGAAGGCCTACGGCTACGGCGGCAGCGGCTTCCGGTACGACAAGGGGGTCCAGAACCAGCGGCGGTTCTCCATTCCACAGCTGGAGGACATCCTGGAGCTGCTGGCCCGGGCGGACGGGGAGATGAAGCAGAGCGGGGTGGACCCCCGGACGGTGCTGGAGACCGCCGTGGTGCAGATTTTCCGGCGGATGGGGGAGGACTGAATGGAAAAGCTGCGGGTGAAATACCCCATCATTGTGGAGGGGCGGTACGACAAGGCCAAGCTCAGCTCCCTGGTGGAGGGGGATATCCTCCAGACCGACGGCTTCCGGGTCTTTTCAGACAAGAAGAAGCTGGCCCTGATCCAGCGCCTTGCCCGGGAGGACAAGGTGGTCCTCCTCACCGATTCGGACCGGGCGGGGTTCCGGATCCGGGGGCATATCGCCGGGGCCGTCCCCCCGGAGAAGGTGATCCATGTCTACATCCCCCAGGTCCACGGGAAGGAGCGGCGGAAGTCCCGCCCCTCCGCCGAGGGCACCCTGGGGGTGGAGGGGATGGATCCCCAGGTCCTCCGCCGGGCCCTGGAGGAGGCCGGCGTCCTGGAGGGCGGGGAGGAGGCCCCGCCCCGGGAGCCCATCACCAAGGGGGACCTTTACGCCCTGGGCCTCTCCGGTGGGACGGGGAGCGCCGGGCTGCGCCGGGCCGTCCAGAGGCGGCTGGGCCTGCCGGAGGGGATCGGCCCCAACGCCCTGCCGGGGATTCTCACCCGGGTCACCACCCTCCCGGAGCTCCGGCGGCTCACCGAGGAGCTGCGCCGGGAGGCGGAGGAAAAGCCAGCCAAGGAAAAATAGGAGGCTCTATGGACACAATTCATTATCTGGTTACAAAAATCCAGGGAGATTATGCTATACTGGTCCCGGAAGGAAGGCCGGACTGTCCCGAATGCCCGGTAGCTCTGGCGCTGCTCCCCGACGGGGTGGCGGAAGGGACCCGGCTCCTCTGGGAGAATTTGGAATATACTGTACTGTGAGGGAGGCCGCGGCAGCCGCGGCGCCCTCCTGACTTTCCCGGGAAGGAATGACTGCCGATGAAACTGTTCTGCGGGGAACGGGCCATCCAGGTGAATGTGGTGGGCTATCAGTTCCCGTATAACCCAGTGGGGAATATCTACGACAACAACTGGCTGATGGTGCGGGTGAAGCTCACCGAAGGGGTCCTCAGCTACTCCTTTGACGACCCCTGCATGACCACCCAGGAGCTGGCCGACCTGGTACGGGGGCTGGAGAACGTGGCCGCCGGCCGCACCATGGAGAGCGAGGCCCAGTTTATCGAACCCTACCTGCGGCTTCACACCCACCGCTGCGTGGGGGGCGTGCTGGTGAACCTGGGGGTGGCCCTCACCGAGGAGGACGACGACCCGGAGTTTGTGGCCCTCCAGGAGCGGCTGGAGGAGGTGGACTGGGAGCGGTTCTGGGTTTCCGCCGTCCTCAGCGATCAGGACTTCGCCCTGATGATCCGGAAGTTCCGGGAGATGGCGGTGCGCTACCCCGCCCGCTGAGGGAAGGACCAGAAAAGACCTGAGGAAGGGAGGAAACGGGGCTTGCACATCTACAGCCTGAGCTTTCTGCTGTTTTTCCTGCCGGTTTCGGCCCTCATTTACTATACCGTTTCCCCCCGCTACCGGGTGTTTGTCCTGTTCCTGTGCTCCCTTTATTTTTACGGCTCCATCTCCCCCATAGGGCTGCTGATCATGCTGGCCTCGGTGGGGGTGGACTACCTGCTGGCGAAGCCCCTGTTCCTCTGGGGGAAGGGGGACCGCCGGGCCTGGTGGCTGATCCTCTTTGCCGCCGCCAAGAATATCCTGCTCTTTGTGGCCCTTTCCTCCATGAGCCAGCTTTGGGATACCGAAATGCCCATCGGCGTGGTGGTCTATGCCTTCACCAGCCTGGGGTACCTGGTGGACCTTTATAGCGGGGAGGCGGCCCTCACCGCCAATCCCTATGAATACGGCCTTTTCTGCTGCTTCTTCGGGAAGATCTATGTGGGGCCCATCCTTTCCTACACCGATTTTTCCCGGCAGCTCCGGGCCTTCCGCCCCTCCCTGACCAAGGTGGGCACCGGGGTGGTGTTCCTCCTCCACGGCCTTGCCAAAAAGGTGGTGCTGGCGGATTCCCTGGAGCTTCTGGCGGGGGAGCTCCGGGCCATCCCCTACCTGGACAAGACCGTCCTTTCGGTGTGGATGCTGATTCTCTGCTCCATCTTCCAGATTTACTACACCCTTTCGGGCTACAGCGATATGGCCCGGGGCATCGGGTCCATCTTCGGCCTGGACCTGCCGGAGAACTTCCACTACCCCCTCCAGTCGGAATCGGTCACCGATTTCTTCTCCCGGTTCAATATCTCGGCCAACCGCTTTGTCCGCAAGTATGTCTACGGCGCCCTGGGAGCGGAGGACAACGGCCGCCTGGCCACCACCCTCAATATCATGCTCATCACCATGCTCATGGGGCTGTGGTACGGCATCCGCCTCAATTACCTCATCTGGGGGGCATCCCTGGGGGTGTTCATCGTCCTGGAAACCCTTTTTGACAATTTCTTTTCCCGGCTTCCCACGGTGGTACGCCGGGTTTATACCCTGGTGGTCATTGTGGTTTCCTTCGCCTGGTTTTCCAGCCTTTCCCTTTCCCAGGGGACCTTTTATCTCCAGACCATGTTCGGCCTGCGCACCGCGGGCTTTCTGCGGCCCCTGGCTCCCGGCACCCCCTACGCCATGGTTTCCAGCCAGGAGAGCCTTTACCTGCTCATCAGCAACTGGCTGCTGCTGGCGGCCAGCGCCCTGTTCTGCACCAACCTGATCCACCGCAACGCCCAGCGGCTCCACCGGCGCTTCCCCCGGGCCATGGAAGCGGTGTCCCTGGGGGTGAACGCGGTGCTGCTGGCGGGGGTGCTGGCCTTCCTGGTCTGACGCCGCCCCGGCTGTGATTTTTTGGAAAGGAGGGGGACCTCTGTGACGTCCAAAAAACGGCTGCTGCCCCTGGGCTTCATTGCCCTGGTGCTGGCCATCGCCCTGGCCGCCGTGGCCAGCGACCCGGCGGGGGCCTGGCAGGTGGTGCGCCAGGGCTGGGACCATCCCACCGTCCTGGCCACCGCCCTGGAGGACTTCCTCCGGGAAAACCTTCCCTTCCGCCAGCAGCTCCGGGAGGGGGTCCTGGGCCTGCGGATGCTGGGGGGGAGCGTGGAGGAAAACGGCCTCTGTCTCTTGGAGAATGGCCTCATCCCCATTCTGGAGGTGACCGACGACGCCACCATCCACCGGGGCAATACCCGGCAGATTCTCCGGGTGGTGCAGCAGTCCGACACCCCCGCCTACCTGATGCTGCTGCCCACCGCCTGCGCCATCTACGCCGACGACCTCCCCGGCTATCTGCCCCTTTATAACCAGCGGAACTTCATTGAGAGCACCTACCAGCAGTTTTACGGCAGCGCCGTGACGGTGGATGCCTACAACGCCCTGCTTTATTCCGAAAGCGATTACCTTTATTACCGCACCGAGGATTCCCTGGCCCCCCTGGGGGGATATGAGGTTTACCAGGCCCTCGCCCCCAGGCTGGGCTTCACCGAGACGCCTCTGGAGCAGTACGAGGTGAGCTACCTGGACCACAGCTACTACGGCGGCCTCTATGACCAGTGGAGCTACGGCGGGGTGCGCCCCGACGTCATCACCGTTTACCGGGACGCCTCCAGCCAGGCGGTGAGCCGGGTGGTGAACTGGGAGCGGTTCTCCCAGCAGACCTACTACACCCTGTATCCCGAGGAGGCCGCCGCCTCCGGGGAGGCCATGGACGCCATCCTGGGAGGGGAGGCCCCCCGCATCGAGATCGAAACCCTGGGCGCCAGGGACAGCTCCCTGCTGGTGCTGGGGGACCGCACCGCCCTCAGCTTCCTGCCCTTTTTGACGGGCCATTACGGGAAGATCACCTTCCTGGATTTTTCCCTCCTCACCGCCAGCGAAATCGCCCAGTTCAACCCGGGGGACTACAGCCAGGTGCTGTTCGCCTACTCCCTGGATACCTACCTCAACACCGACGCCCCGGCCAAGGCGTCCAACCTGACCCTGGGCACGGAATAGGACCGGGAATCCCCGGTCGGACGCGGAAAGACCCCGGATTTTTGTCCGGGGTCTTGGCGAGCGGGGCTTCCCCGCCTAGCGGAGGATTTTCATCTGCATCCCCTCCATCACGTCCAGGGCCTTGCCGTGGAGGATGGGGTCGAAGCTGGCGCAGAGGCGGGAATCCACCATCACCTCGGCGTTGGGGAAGGTGGTCTGGAGGATGACGGCGTTTGCCATGACGCAGAGGTTGGTCACCAGCCCCACCAGGGTGATCCGCTCCGGCTTGTACTGCTGGAGGAAGCTGTAGTTCTGGGCCCCGAAGGCAAACTTGGGGGCCAGGTAGACATGGGGATGGTCCTCCTCCATGTACCGCTCCAGCTCCCCGTAGAGCCGCCAGCCCGGGGAGCTTTTCAGGCAGTGGGGGGTGGGCAGGTGCCGGCCCTCCCGGCTCTCCAGGTAATCGGGGCCGTGGGTGTCCAGGGTAAAGACCACCGGCAGGTCCTCCTTGATGTACCGCTTCACCAGGGCCGCGATGCCCTCCTCCAGCTTTTCCGCCCCGGCAAAGCCCAGGGCGCCGTCCACAAAGTCCTTCTGATAATCCACGACTACAAGCACGTCGCTCATCTGTCCCGCTCCTTTTTTCGCCCGCTGAGGCGTTTTTTTCCATTTTAGCCCCGGCGGGGAGCCCTTGTAAAGAAAATTTTTCCGCCGGATGCAATAAAACGAAAAAAGAGGCACACTAAATACTGTGTCCAGCGGGTTAGCACCCGCGGGCAAGTCCGTGAGAGAAGATTTCCTGAAGCGTTAGCTTGTGCCCCGCTCCTTGTCACTTTCCCCCGGCAGAGAAAGTGAAGCCCGGACCTCCGGCGCGACCGGAGCAACCTAATTAGGCGCGAACCCCGCAGAGCAAAAAAGAGAGCGAGGCACAAACCTGTGCTTTTGGAAGCCTCCTCTCACGGACTTGGCTGCCCGGCCTGCCGGGTTCAAACCAAAGGAAAGGAACAAAACATTATGAAAAAGATCGTATCCCTGCTTCTGGCTGCCATGATGCTTTTCGGCGCCACCGCCTGCGGCTCTCAGGAGCCCGCCGCCCCCACCCTGAAGGAGGGGGTCACCCTCCAGTCCATTGTGGACTCCATCAGCGAGGAATATGAGTTTTCCATGCCCGGCGCCCTGGATGAAACCATGCTCACCGACCTGCTGGGCATCAATACGGACGATGTGGAGGATTACGCCGGGAATATCACCATGGTGATGGTTTCCGCCGACAACCTTATCGCCGTCAAGGCCAAGGAGGGCAAGCTGGAAACGGTGCAGAAGGCCCTGGAGGACCGCCTGGCCTTTGTCAACCAGTCCTTCCAGCAGTACCTGCCGGAGCAGTACTCCAAGGCCCAGGCCGGCAAGGTGTTCACCGTGGGGGATTACGCCTTCCTGGTCATCATGGGCCGGATGGACCACGACCCCGCCGCCGAGGTGGCCGAGATCGAGGAGAAGATCAAGGGCAACTTTGATAACGTGGCCTGAGCCGCTCCCCGGCCCAGCAAGGAAGTCCGGCGCCCCGTCGGGGCGGCCGGGCTTTTCCATGGGGGCGGCCGGCGCCGGCTCCGCCCTTCTTTTTGGAAAATTTCTGAAAATTTATTACAAAACCTTTGGAGTTTGAGAGACAAGCTGGTATACTAGTAAAGATATCCCGAATATCCCCCGATTACGCGCATGGAGGGTCCGTATGGTTTTCAGCAGCATCCTGTTCCTGTTTCGGTTTTTCCCAGTGGCAATGCTGGTTTATTATCTCACCCCGTGGCGGTACAAAAATCTGGTACTGCTCATTGAAAGCCTTGTTTTCTATTCCTGGGGGGAGATCCGGTACTTCCCCATCATGGTGGCGTCCATTGTGCTGGACTACGCCGCCAGCAACGGCATTGAGAGAAACCGGGGCAACAAGGTGGCCTGCCGCCTTTTCCTGGCCCTTTCCGTCTGCGGAAACCTGGGGATGCTGTTCTTCTTCAAGTACTCCAACTTCATCCTCCAGAACCTGGGCGCCCTCCTGGGGGCGGATTTCCCGGTGCTGGAGATCACCCTCCCCCTGGGCATCAGCTTTTATACCTTCCAGACCATGTCCTATACCATCGACGTCTACTGGAACAAGGTGAAGGCGGAGCGGAACATCATCGACTTCGGCGCCTTTGTGGTGCTGTTCCCCCAGCTCATTGCCGGCCCCATCGTCCGCTACACCGACGTCAACCGGGAGCTGAAAAGCCGCACCATCACCCTGGCGGACGTCCAGTCCGGCGTGGATATCTTCATCCGGGGCCTGGGGCGGAAGGTCCTCATCGCCAACAACATCGGCGCCCTGTGGACCGAGGTTTCCGCCATGAACTTCGACGTCATCTCCACCCCCCTGGCCTGGCTGGGGATCCTGGCCTACACCTTCCAGATCTATTTCGACTTTTCCGGCTATTCCCAGATGGCCATCGGCCTGGGCCGGATGCTGGGCTTCCAGTTCCCCCAGAACTTCAACGACCCCTACATCGCCAAGACCGTCACCGAGTTCTGGCGCCGCTGGCACATGACCCTGGGTTCCTGGTTCCGGGAATACGTCTATATCCCCCTGGGAGGCAACCGCTGCTCCTTCCCCCGGCAGATTTTCAACCTCTTTGTGGTGTGGGCGGCCACCGGCCTCTGGCACGGCGCCAGCTGGAACTTTGTGCTGTGGGGGCTTTATTTCTTCGTCTTCCTGGTGCTGGAGAAGGCCTTCCTCCGGCCCTACCTGGAAAAGACCCGGGTGCTGGGCCATGTCTACCTCCTTTTCCTGGTGGTCATCAGCTGGGCCCTCTTCGCCATCACCGACTTTGCCGCCCTGGGGCGGTTCCTCACCGCCATGTTCTCCTTCCGCCCCGGCACCGAGTGGGTCTACTACCTGCGCAACTACGGCGTCACCTTTGTCATCGCCGCCGTGATGTCCACCCCGCTCCTGGCCAAGCTGGACCAGAAGTACGGCCAGCGGTTCCGCTGGGTGAAGTACGCCGGGCTGATGGTGGTGCTGGTGGCCAGCGTGGCCTACCTGGAGGACGCCACCTACAACCCCTTCCTCTATTTCCGCTTCTGATGAAAGGAGAGAGTAACCCATGAAAAAAGCAGTGGAGATGCTGAAAAAATACCCTCTCCTGGTTCTGTTCACCGTCTTTATGCTGGGAGTGTTCGGCCTGGATATGTGCTTCACCAGCAACCCCTACAGCGAGCTGGAAAACCGGCAGCTGAAGCAGAAGCCGGTTTTCACCCTGGAATCCTTGTTCAAGAACCAGTACACCAAGGAGTATGAGGAATATATCAACGACCAGTTTGTGGGCCGGGACGGCTGGATCACCCTGAAATCGGTCTTTGAGTCGGCCCTGGCCAAGACCGAGAACAACGGGGTGGCCTACGGCGCCGACGGCTACCTGCTGAACAAGATGTACGACCCCATCTACGCCGAGAGCCGCCCCAACGGCACCGGCTTCGGCGGGGACGGCCAGGTGGATTCCTCCATCCCGGTGGTGGACTCCGCCCAGCTGGAGCGCAACGCTTCCTTCCTCAACCAGTTCCTCGCCTCCTATGACGGCCATGTGACGGTGGCCATCGCCCCCAATTCCTACCAGGTCCTCCGGGAGAAGCTCCCCCTGGGCCTGCCGGATGTGGACCAGGAGAAGGCCATCGGGGATTTCTACCGGCAGCTCACGGGGGAGAACCTCACCACCCTGGACCTGCTCGCCCCCCTGACCCAGGCGGCGGGGGAGATGGAGGTCTGCTACCGCACCGACCACCACTGGACCACCGAAGGCGCCTGGGTGGGTTACGCCGCCTATGCCCAGAGCCGGGGGCTCCAGTACGCCTCCCTGGAGGAGCTGGCCCCCTACCGCCGGGAGGAGGCGGACTTCCTGGGGACCTATTACAACAAGACCAAAAACTATAACGTCCAGCCGGATACCCTGGTGTGGTACGACATCCCGGTGGAGGACGTCACCATCGACGGGAAGCACGAGGTCCTTCAGGCCGACGGCTCCACGGCGGAGGTCACCGGCATCTACCAGACCGAGAAGTTCGCCACCCGGGACAAATACGCCGCCTTCCTGTACGGCAACAACGGCCTCACCGTCATCAAAACCAACAACAACAAGAACCATGTGGACGGCCAGACCAGCCGGGTGCTGCTGATCAAGGACAGCTACGGTAACTGCTTCGCCCCCTTCCTCACCTACAGCTACGACGAGGTGTGGGTGGCGGACCTGCGGAACATGACCTTCCAGGTGAGCCAGGTGGTGTCGGAGAACCAGTTCGACGACGTGCTGGTCCTCTATAACTTCGATACCTTCCAGTCCGACCGCAACGTGTCCCGGATCATTTATTAAAGCCGGGCGGGCCCGCCTTGATTCCCGGGGGCTTTGGTGGTACACTGGGTAAAAGACTTTTTGACGGACAAGGAGCGATGGAAGATGATCCCGACACGGGAAGAGGCCTGGGAATGGGTCAAGGAGTACAATGACAGCGACGCCCTCAGAAAACACGCCCTTGCGGTGGAAGGGGTGATGCGCCATTTCGCGGCGCTGAAGGGCGCCCCCGACGTGGATACCTGGGGGGTCGTGGGCCTGCTCCACGACCTGGACTATGAGAAATACCCCGAGGAGCACTGCACTAAGGTGCGGCAGATTCTGGGAGAAAAGGGCGTGGATGAAGGGGTCATCCGGGCGGTGGCCAGCCACGGCTGGGGGATGTGCAGCGAGGTGGAGCCGGTTTCCGACATGGAAAAGACCCTCTACACCGTGGACGAGCTCACCGGCCTCATCAACGCCGCCGCCCTGATGCGCCCCTCCCGCAGCGTCATGGACATGGAGCTGAAAAGCGCCAAGAAGAAATTCAAGGACAAGCGGTTCGCCGCCGGCGTAAACCGGGACGTGGTCCTCAAGGGCGCCCAGATGATGGGGATGGAGCTGGACGACATCATCACCGAAACCATCAAGGGGATGCAGGAGGTGGCGGAGGCCATCGGCCTGGAGATGCACGAGCCCCAGGCATAACCCCCGGGGCCGGAGGAAGAAGCCGGGGAGGGGCTTTCCCTCCCCGTTTTTCTGCTTCCGGGGGAGCTTTTCCGAAAAAGCGGTTGAGTTTTTCCGGGAAATCGTGTATAATAACAGGGCCGGTCCAAAAGGGGCCGGCGCCAAACAAGGGATAGACAAACGGGCAGCGCCCTGTGTCATGCGGAGGCCGGTCCTGTGCGACGCGGCGCCGTGAACCATGTCAGGCGGGGAACCGAGCAGCATTAAGCGGCGTTTTGCGGGTGCCGCAGCAAACCGGCTTCCGTATGACAGAAGGCGTTGCCCCCGTCCCCCAGGGGGCGGGCTGTCTATCCCTTTTCCGCAGGCCGGCAGGGAAGGGGGAAACGGGATGTATCAGGCGCTCTACCGCAAATGGCGCCCCAGGACCTTTGAGGACGTGGTGGGGCAGGAGCCCATCACCACCACCCTGAAAAACGAGATCCGCCAGGGCCGCCCGGCCCACGCCTACCTGCTCATGGGGAGCCGGGGCACCGGCAAAACCACCTGCGCCAAGCTCATCGCCAAGGCGGTGAACTGCCTTTCCCCCCGGGACGGCAGCCCCTGCGGGGAGTGCGAGATCTGCCGGGGCATCGATAACGGCTCGGTGGTGGATGTGGTGGAGATCGACGCCGCCAGCAACAACGGCGTGGACAGCATCCGGGACCTCCGGGAGGAGGCCAATTTCCTACCCAACGTCACCAAATACCGGGTGTACATCATCGACGAGGCCCATATGCTCTCCATCGGGGCGGTGAACGCCCTGCTGAAGATCATGGAGGAGCCCCCGGAGCACGTCATCTTCATCCTGGCCACCACCGAGGTGAACAAGATCCCCGCCACCATCCAGTCCCGGTGCCAGCGGTTCGACTTCAAGCGCATCGGCAGCGACGTCATCGCCGCCCGGCTTTCCTACATCGCCGGGGAGGAGGGCATCGCCATGGAGCCGGAGGCCGCGGCCCTCATCGCCCGGCTGGCCGACGGCGGTATGCGGGACGCCCTCTCCCTGCTGGACCTCTGCCGGGCCCACAGCGGGGAGGTGACGGTCCAGGCCGTCAGCGAGGCGGCGGGCCTCATCGGCCAGGATTACCTTTTCGACCTGGCGGACGCCGTGGCGGCGGGGGACCTCTCCCGCCTCATGGACCTCATCGCCCGGGTGGGGGGGCAGTCGGTGGAATACGACCGCCTCTGCGCCCAGATGGTCACCCATTTCCGGAACCTCCTGATGGTCACCGCCTCCAAGAATCCCGGGGAGCTGATTGTCTGCCTGCCGGAAACCCTGGAGCGGTACCGGGCCCAGGCGGGGAGTTTTTCCGCTGCCCGGCTGGTTTACGCCATCCGCACCCTCCAGGAGGTCCAGAACGCCATGACCCGCACCGCCTCCCGGCGCACCGAGCTGGAGATCGGCGCCATGAAGCTCTGCGACCCCCGGCTGAACCAGTCCCCCGAGGCCCTGCTGGAGCGGCTGGACCGGCTGGAGGCGAGGCTCAACGCCGCCCTGGCGGAGGGGATTCCCGCCGCCCCGGCGAAAAAGCCCCGCCCGGCCCCCGAGCCCCAGGCCCCCGCCCGGGAGGAGGCCCCGCCCCCTGCCGCGGCCCCGGCTCCCCGGGAGGACCCCGCCGCCGGGGCGGTGCCCTTCCCCCAGTGGGAGGAGGTGCTGGAGCGGCTGGGGAAGCTGAACCCCGCCGTCAAGGGGGTGCTGGCCGGCTCCAGGGCCTATACGGCGTCGGGCCGGGTCCTCATCGCCAGCGAGAACCCGGTTTTCCTGGAGATGATGCGCAGCAACGAATACACCCGGGATTCCATCAAAAAGGCCATCGCCCAGGTCACCGGCGCCCGGTACGGCATCGGCCCCTACAGCGGCCCCGCCCGGAAGGAGGAGGCCCCAAAGGCCAGCCCGGTGGACGAGGTGCTCCGGAAGGCCCGGGAGGCCGGCGTCCCGGTGGATATTGGATAACAGCCCAAAAATCAGGATAAGGAGAGCAGAATCATGAGAGCAAGACTTCCCCAGGGGATGGGCGGCGGCGGAGCCGCCAACATGAACCAGATGATCCGCCAGGCCCAGAAGATGCAGGAGGCCATGGAAAAGGCCCAGGCCGAGCTGGACCAGAAGGAATACAGCGCCACCGCCGGGGGCGGCATGGTGGAGGTGACCATGAACGGCAAAAAAGAGGTCACCGCCGTGAAGATCAAGCCCGAGGCGGTGGACCCCGAGGACGTGGAGATTCTGGAGGACATGGTGGCCGCGGCGGTCAACGAGGCCATCCGCTCGGTGGAGGCGGATTCCCAGAAGGTCATGGGGGCCATCACCGGCTCCATGAAGGCCCCGGGGCTGCTGTAAGGATTTCCCAGGGAAAGGAGGGCCTGCCATGGAGGGCGCGCTGCCCCTGGTGAAGCTCATCGAGGAATTTTCACGGCTCCCCGGGGTGGGGAGGAAGACCGCCCAGCGGTTCGCCTTTTATATCCTGAACCTCCCGGAGGAGCGGGCGAAGGAATTCGCCGCCGCCATCCTGGACGCCAGGACCAAGATCAAGAAGTGCCCCGTCTGCGGCAACCTCACCGACGGGGAGCTTTGCCCCATCTGCGCCGCCAAGAACCGGGACGCCTCCACCATCTGCGTGGTGGAGGACCCCAGGGATGTCCTGGCCTTTGAGCGCACCAAGGAATACGACGGGGTTTACCACGTTCTCCATGGGCTCATCAGTCCCATGGACGGGGTGGGCCCGGAGCAGATCAACGTCAAAAGCCTTGTGGAGCGGGTGGGCAAGGGGAATGTTTCCGAGGTGATCATGGCCACCAACCCCACAGTGGAGGGGGAGGCCACCGCCATGTATATCGCCAAGCTTTTGAAGCCCCTGGGGGTGAAGGTGACCCGCCTGGCCTACGGCATCCCTGTGGGGGGGAACCTGGAATACGCCGACGAGGTGACCCTTTACCGGGCCCTCAGCGGACGCAGCGAAATCTGAACAAAAGCCCTGGGGGGAGGTTCTCCCCAGGGTTTTTGAAAGCCCCGAAAGGGGCTTTTTCTTTTGCTGCGCAGCGGCTCCCTCCTACTTTTGATTTGCCTGAATCGCTGGGATACTGATTTCTGCTGTGCTGGGCTTTCATTTGAGTGATACTCCGGTCGCAGCGCGACCCCGGGCATCACTTTCTCTGCCGAGAGAAAGTGACAACGAGCGGCCGGGGAGCCCCCCGGACCCCCGTGCGGGGCGACAGCCATCCAGCGGGGGGGTGTCGGCCCGGCCTGCCGCTCGATTCGCGGCCGAATCCGGGCCTCCACTGCCCCCTGGTAGGATTGGCGCTCCCTGCGCCGCTGGGCCAGGGAGGGGGGGCGTCAGCCCAGCCCGCCCGCTGTTCGCGGCGGAATCTGGGCTTCCGCTACCCCCTGGGTAGGATGTAGGAAATGGGGCCCA
>CAJFUT010000115.1 GCA_904420255.1 uncultured Angelakisella sp.
AGGTTCCGGGCCCCGGAAAGGGGCAGCACCGCCATCACAAACACCAGCACCCCCATGCCCCCCACCCAGTGGGTGAAGCTGCGCCAGAACAGGAGGCCGTGGGTCATGGCCTCCACATCGGTGAGGATACTGGAGCCGGTGGTGGTAAAGCCCGACACCGTTTCAAACACCGCGTCGATATAGTTGGGGATCTGCCCGGAAATCACAAAGGGGAGGGCCCCCACCATGGACATGAGGATCCAGGAAAGGGCGGTAACCACAAAGCCCTCCCGGGCGTAAATCACGGTATTCTTGGGTTTTCGCAGGGTGATCAGAACCCCCGCCGCCCCGGCCAGGGCGATGGTGATGAGGAAGGCCTGCAGGTCCCCCTCCCCGTAGAGGAAGGCCACAAAGGCCGGCAGGCACATCAGCAGGGCCTCCATCTTCAGGATGGACCCCAGAATATAAAGGATCATGGAATAATTCATAGATACTTCCGGCTCCTTGTCCTCAAATCAGGGCGCCGCTCCCTCAGGGGCGGTTCAGAATGTCGCTCAGGTCCTGAAGCTGCTGGTTTGTGGTGACGACAATGACGCTGTCCCCCTCCTCCATGGTATCGTTGCCGCCGGGGAAGATGAGCTTCCGGCCCCGGATGATGCAGGCGATGAGGAGGTTGGGCTTGGTATCCATGTCCTTGAGGGGGATGCCGGTGATCTCCGGGTTATTCCGCACCCGGAATTCCAGGGCCTCCACCCTGCCCCCCACGATGCGGTGGAGGGTTTCCACATTGCTCCCCTGGGAGTTCTCCATGGCCCGGACATACCGGACGATCTGGTTGACGGTGATCCCCTTGGGGCTGATGACGCTGTCGATGCCGGCGGCGTCCAGAATCTCCTGGAAGGACATCCGGTTGATCTTGGTGACGATCTTGTTCACCCGGAGGGCCCCGGCGTACATGGAGATGATGACGTTTTCCTCGTCGATGCCGGTGAGGGCCACCAGGGCGTCCATGTCGGCGATGTTTTCCTCCTCCAGCAGCTCCCGCTCGGTGCCGTCCCCCAGGATGACGTTGGCCTTGGGAAGAAGGTCGCTGAGGACCTCGCACCTGGCGGGGTCCTGCTCGATGATCTTCACCTCCATCCCCATGGCCAGGAGCTGGCGGCTGAGGTAGTAGGCGATGCGCCCGCCCCCCACGATCATGACGTCGTGGACCTTGTGGCGGAAGATATTCAGCTTGCGGAACAGGTTATCCAGCTCGGCGGGACTGGCGGTGATGGAAATTTTATCCCCCTCCCGGAGGACAAAATCGCCGGTGGGGATATAGACCTCCTCCCCGCGGCGCACCGCGCAGACCAGGATGCGCACCCCCAGCCGGCTGCTGAGGGAATGGAGGGGCTGCCCCAGAAGGGGGGAGTCCTCCAGTATCTTGATCTCCACCAGCTCGATGCGGCCCTTGGCGAAGGAATCCAGCTTCAGGGCCGAGGGGAAGCGGAGCATCCGGGCGATCTCCACCGCCGCGGCAAGCTCCGGGTTGACGGTCATGGAAAGGCCCAGCTCCTCCCGCATCAGCGACAGCTGCTCGGAATACTCGGGGTTGCGGACCCTGGCGATGGTATGGGCCACCCCCAGCTTCCGGGCAACCAGGCAGCAGAGGATATTCAGCTCATCCCCGCTGGTGGCGGCGATGAGGAGGTCCGCCTCCTCCACCCCCGCTTCCCGCTGGACGGCGATGCTGGCGCCGTTGCCCTGGACCCCCATGACGTCGTAAAGCTCCACCGAGTTTTTCAGCGGCTTGGGGCTGTTGTCGATAATCACGATATCATGGCCCTCCTCGGCGAGGCGGGCGGTGAGGGCCTGGCCCACCTTGCCGTCCCCCACAATAACGATTTTCACACAATTCACCTCTCGACCATTGGCAGCGCTAAAATGCCGATAACAAAACAAAGCGTAATCATTATAGCACATTGGCGGGCAATGTCCATACGCTCTGAAAAAACCGTCAGAAATCCCCGAAACCCCGGCGGGGAAATCGGGAAAGGAGACCTTCCAGGGTCCCTGCCGCTGGGCCGGCACTCCGATTTCCCCCGGCGGTCACAAAAATGCCGAAAAAACTGCAAAATCAGCGGATGACAAATCCCCGGGGGCCTGATACAATAAGGGCAGGAAGGTGATTGTATCGTGAACAGAAAGGAGGCCGCCCCATGAAGCTTCTGCC